>JABGRF010000273.1 GCA_018648405.1 Candidatus Scalindua sp. | reverse complement strand
TTGCATCACTGGCCTGAATGATACTTTCCAAATGAGTCAACGCCTGTGGCGTTTCTATTTTGGCGATTACTTTTATGTCTGCTCCGGCTTTGCTGAGATGACTTTTTAATAGATTTATTTCATCTGCTGACCTTACGAAGCTTAATGCCAGGAAATCTACTTTATGTTGAATCGCCCAATCAACGCACTCCCAGTCACGTTCAGTGATTGATGGTATGCTTATTGTGGTGTCAGGCAGATTGATTCCCTTATTACTGTGTAGTTGTCCCCCAACTACAACTTTACATACCGTTTGGTCGCCATCTTTACGGATTACTTGCAAAGCAATCTGGCCGTCATCGATAAAGACACGTTGACCGACTTCAACATCTTTAGAAAAAGATTCATAATTTGTACTAAAGCGATCTATGTTACCCTGTTCACCGCCGTGTACAATGCAGGTTTCCTCTCCTTCTGTCAACATCTCCCCGTCAGGCTGGATACGTCCGATACGGATCTTTGGTCCGCATAGGTCTCCCATTACAGCAGTCGTGTGACGGTGCTGTGTGCGAACGTCATTCAATGTTTTTAGTAATTGTGCATGCCCGTCTAATGTGCCATGAGAAAAATTCAATCGAAAGATATCAACACCATGATCAATCATTGGCTCAAGAACATCCGGCTTACTGCAGGAAGGCCCGAGTGTGGCGATTATTTTAGTCTTTATCATTTTGAATAATCATCCTTTCTGTCAGACTGTTTTCTGGGTTTATCGTCTGTGCGGGGCTTTGATCTGCGTTCCTGCATAAGTAGCGGTTGACCCGTTGCCTCAATTACATCACGCCATAGTTCCCGATGTGGATCAACACGTTTTCTGCCTGAAACTGTCAGGTGAATAGGTACATGAACAAAGTGGGAATTAATAAAACTTACAATCATTCCGGTCTTTCCTGCCATGGCTGCGTGTACCGCGTAAGTGCCTAGTTTGGTACAGTAAATTGAATCATTAGAATTTGCAGGCGCACTTCTGATCATATAACTGGGGTCGATATATTTCAGGTTAATGTCTATTTTCTTCTTTTTAAAATATTCACTAATTCGTTCTTTGAGGTAGACACCTATATCGTTGAGTTTAGCATTGCCTGATTTGTCGATCTCTTTGGAGTCTTTCATGTACTCCTGTCCCGCACCTTCTGCTACCAGAATGACGGCATGATTCAGCGTCTTAAGTCTCCTCTCCAGATTGGCAAATAAACCATTTTCTCCTTCGAGTTTAAACCGTACTTCCGGGATGAGCACATAATTCACATCATTAATAGCCAGGGCGGTGTTAGCGGCGATAAACCCTGATTCGCGTCCCATAACTTTAACAATTCCAATTCCGTTGATTCCATCATGTGCTTCCACATGTGCGCAGGAAACTGCATCTACTGCACGTGAAACTGCAGTTTCAAAACCGAATGATTTGTCTACAAAGTTCAAATCATTGTCAATTGTCTTGGGTATCCCTATAATAGAAATTTTAAGATTACGTCTCTTCGCCTCTTCAACAATATCCATAGCCCCTTTTTGAGTACCGTCGCCGCCGATAATAAAGAGCATGTTCATTTTCAAGCGTTCGAGGGAATCTACAATCTCTTCAACACGATCGCCGTAGCCTCGTGAAGCACCGATGATGGTTCCCCCAAGGTTATGAATCTTAGATACAATCTCTGGACTCAACTCCATGACCGGCAGGTCAAATTTTGAAAGGAGACCCCTGTATCCATACATGAAACCAGATATCTGTTTTGTACCGTATCGATACCACAGAGTCATAACGATTGCTCGTATTACGTCATTGAGCCCGGGACAAAGACCGCCACAGGTAACTATTCCCGCCCGCACCCCTGATGGATCAAAATAGATTTTTTCCCTCGGGCCGGCCTTTTCTATCAGGTTATGCTGGTGATTTTCGCGAGTAGATGAACAGCCTGAAACGGTGATGTCATGAATTACATATTGGTCATCTTTCACATAGTTTGTTCCCCAGGTGTCCTTCTCGTGGGACATTGAGGATAGTTGTAATGTCTGTTTGCCAAGAACAGGAATTGTGAAATCCAGCTTTTTCATTTTGATTCCTTTAGATTGTTAGTTACTGGGGTTCCAGCCATGCAATGCCATAAGGTTTTAATGTAAGGGCGATATTGTTATTTTTATAAGAGTGTATATCCTGACTGATAAGGTTATACCATTTCTGCTTGAATATATTGACTCTATTCATCGGTATTGTTACTTGAATCTCATCGTCTGTAACATTAACCAAAGAGAGGATATGTTGGTTTTTGTCTGGAGAGGTTCTTAAAACTGCAAATATCTCCGGTTGGATTTTCAAAATATCTTGAGACCCATTTGGATGAAAAGCACTTTGCTTTGTTCTGATAGTAATAAGAGCATTCAATTTGTGGATGATCTGTGATGTAAGCGTATTCGGGTCTTCAAGGGTTTCTACGATTGTGTTGTAATCAATTTCTGTACGATTAACTTCGCGTTTTGATATATGACAGTACTCAGCTTCTGCATCAATTTTAGTTCCAAAAAAACTGTGTAGATAAATCCCGGGAACCCCTTGAAGGACCAGCGCTATGGTTCTTGAAGCAATAAACTTCTTGATCTGGAGTTCTAAGTGTCCAGTGCCGTCTTCCCTATTGAGGGCGCTGAACCAGGTAATATTAATTTCATATGGTACTTCTTTACCATCCTTATCGGTTTTATAAGAGATATAGCCTCCATGTTCTCTTGCCCTCTGGATAATAAATTTAGTCTCTTCATCCGTCAAGATATCTTTAATTGCCATAAGCCCTATACCATCATGCGAATCCAGAAAATTGAAAAAAGCCGTTGTCTCAGAGGCCGGTTTCAGGGATTCTGCCCAATCAGAGAGAACGGTAGAGTCCTTTGTGTAAAAGGTATGAAGAACAAGAGGTGGTAGGGCAAAGTTGTAGACCATATGTGCTTCGTCATTACCGTTGCCAAAGTATGAGATATTTTCTTTATGTGGAATGTTTGTTTCGCTGATTAACGCGACATGTGGAGCAACAAAATCCAGGATATCACGGAAGATTTTGACAATCATATGCGTCTGCTCCAGGTTCGCGCATGAAGTTCCAGGATTTGCCCAGAGAAAAGTAATCGCGTCAAGTCTGATGACATCGGCTCCTTTACGCACATACAACAGTAATATTTCAATAACTCTTATCAAGACTTCCGGATTTTTATAATTTAAATCTATCTGGTCTGATGAGAAAGTAGACCAGACATATTTTT
>JABGRF010000104.1 GCA_018648405.1 Candidatus Scalindua sp. | reverse complement strand
ACCTGATGCTTTAGCCCTGCCTCTACAATGCTTTTCCCGCTGACTATGAGATTTCTCACATCATTAAGCGCATCAAAGTTGCGGATAGTCGTAATACCATGTTTTTTGAAAAGCTGAGCATGGAGTCGAATTATATCACTGGACTGAGAATCCAAGCCAACCACATTAACACCACGGGCAAGGGTCTGCAATTCCGCATCCGGCCCTGCAGTCTTACGAAAATCATCCATCATCGTAAAGGCATCTTCATTACAGTAAAAGTAGAGTGACTGAAAACGTGCCCCTCCACCTGCTTCAAAATAGGTGATACCCGCATCTCTCGCAGCTTCTACAGCGGGCAGAAAATCATTGGTTAACACTCTAGCTCCGTACGCAGACTGAAATCCGTCCCGAAACGCTGTACACATAAATTTTATCTTTTTAGTCATTTTCTTCCTGATATATCAATGCAAAACCCTGATACTGTGGGTTTTTGTTGATAATAGAATATAAATCTGATTAGTTATCATCTACTCTCTCATTACATTATTACTTCACCAGTACTGACCACAAAATCCCCGAGCAGATAGCTGACCCGATAACACCTGCGACATTAGGTGCCATGGCATGCATGAGAAGAAAATTATGAGGATCCTCTTTCTGTCCGACCATCTGCACAACACGCGCAGAGTCTGGCACGGCAGATACACCGGCAGCACCAATAAGAGGATTAATTTTTTCCCTAAGAAACAAGTTCATGACTTTTGCAAAAATCACGCCACCGGCTGTTGCAATACAAAAGGAAAGGGCTCCTAACCCAAAAATAAGAAGTGATTGATTTGTTAGAAAGGCTTTCGCTTGTGTACTCGCTCCAACTGAAAACCCGAGAAGGATTGTCACTATATCAATCATAGAATTACGTGCAGTATTGGCTAAACGTTCAGTTACACAGCTCTCCTTTAGTAGATTTCCCAAAAAAAGCATTCCTATAAGAACTATTGCACCTGGAGCAATCATTGCTGCAACAAGGAAGGCGACAACTGGAAATATAATTTTCTCTCTCTGTGTCACATGTCTTGGAGCCTTCATCCTGATAAGTCTCTCCTTTTTTGACGTAAGCAATTTCATTATTGGAGGTTGAATAACAGGGACGAGTGCCATATACGAATACGCAGCTATGGCAATAGCACCTAACAGATGTGGCGCAAGTTTTGACGATAAAAATATTGCTGTAGGCCCATCGGCACCGCCGATAATACCAATGGAAGCAGCATCTGCAGGGTTAAACCCCAGAAATAGTGCACCAACAAATGTTATAAAGATTCCTACCTGAGCGGCTGCTCCAAGT
Organism: Candidatus Scalindua sp.; assembly: GCA_018648405.1. Taxonomy (GTDB): domain Bacteria; phylum Planctomycetota; class Brocadiia; order Brocadiales; family Scalinduaceae; genus Scalindua. The sequence goes on along the minus strand of JABGRF010000104.1, from coordinate 1,985 downwards.
AACACCAGCTTTGGATTAGACAACATTGTAGAAAAATCAGTCATAGCGCCAATACCCAGAAAGATAAGTGGTGGAAAAATCCCCTTGCTAACGCCGAAATATAAGTAACTTAGAACACTACCCTCATCGTATACACTGAGTGCCATGCCTTGAATAGAAGGTATATTTCCTACAACTGCCCCAAAACCTATAGGAAGCAGCAACAGGGGTTCATAATCTTTGATAATAGCCAGGCACACAAAAAAAATACCCACTACGATCATGATAGCATTGCCCCATGTCATCATCGCAAAACCGGTTGTGTTAAGAAACTCAAATAGAATCTTCACTAATCTCCTCTACAATCTTACAAAATTATTATGTGGTGCTACTACACACATTTTAAATAGCACGGATTTACTTCCCAATTTCTACTGCGTGAAGAACAGAACTGATTGCCACCAAAACCTCATCATTCGGTGTATCAGAACAATCTGGCAGAGAACATAGGTCTTTTAATGGATATGCCAGATTGACTACTCGTAAAACTGATGGTAATAGATAAATAAATGCGCTGATTAACGCTAACGCTGTGAACACGACCAGCATCCCGACAAGGGCAATTTCTATTCCATGTCCATCCAGGATGTTTTGAATACTTAAATTGATTTCTATCATGGTAATGCTTCCTTTGAAATTATCAGTAAAAATGTCCAGTTTCCTTCGTAAATCTATAAACAAAAAAAGCCGTTGTAATTTCCAGGGGTTCCCTTTAAAGAGAACTCTCGAAAACTACAACGGCTTACTTTGCAACAACTCTTGTTATATCAAAAAAATCCTTGCTTAGTCTTCCTATTATTTGAGTTCGTATTCTAATTTAAATAGTTTATTTAGTCAAATAATTTTTGTGTGCTAGTATTTCAAACATTAAAAAAATTATCTTAACTGAAACTAAAAATATCCGGCTCAAAAAATATGTAGTAGACAAAACCATTGGTAAAAATTGCCGCATAAATAACGCATGTCTTATTGAAAAGGACTTTACGGTTAGAGCCCCTATGAAGACTGATAGTATTATCACAATGGATGTCATCCTTATACGGCTTCTGAGCGTTTTAACTCCGTTTGAAGAGCAACAGACTGAGACTGCTGAAGGCACGCTATTGATAATAAGACTCATATACAGTTATTGAAGGGACAAGGGCTTTGAAAGGAAATATTATTGCGGTTACTACAGGCGCCAAAATAAAGAGTTTATATTCCAACATCAGCACAAAGACTAATGAGAGAGTGTGATTATCATCATATTAGACCAGGACCTTATATTGATGCTTATGTATTTGGTAATAGTATAAGTCCTGTTGTGATTATAATGTAAGTCAAATACTAAAACCACAGGATCGTCTAGAATACACTTGATTTTTAGTTCTTTTTAAATTAAAGTATTGCACGTATTAAGGAAGACTAAGCAAAGATTCTTTAAGGTAAGAAAGTGTCGTTGCAAAGTAAGCCGATTTCATTTCTTCAATCACTCTTTAAAAGAGCACGGAATGATGTCGGCTTTTTTTATTTTAAAATCTGAAAAAAATCTAGATTATAATGAAATATGATCCTGCGTTGTCTTTTATTGCTAAAATCTACGAACAGATGGTTAAGCAGAAGATTGATCCTGCTTGCTTAATTTCGCCTGACAAATTGAATTTAGCTCCATTAGATGGCAAAGTGGCAGTTAAGGAGAGTGAGTCATTACATTATGTGTCAAAAATAGCAGCAGTTGCTAAGCCTGATAAAATTTTCATAAAACAGTCTTGGGGTACATATAAGGCAGTTCGACCAGATTTACTAATTCAGGCATATTCAATTTTGATTGAATCAAAAAACAAGATTCCCAACGATATAATAAGTAATTCAATACCCCACATAATTATCTTATCTGAAAACCAGAATATTAAAAATAAAATTGAGATAATGTTCTGGCAGCAATTATTTGAAAAGGGTGATATTTT
>JABGRF010000132.1 GCA_018648405.1 Candidatus Scalindua sp. | reverse complement strand
GAGATGAAAGTCCTTGGTATTATTAATATTCAATTTGCCGTGAAAGATGACGTTGTCTATATCCTGGAAGTAAATCCACGTGGATCCAGGACAATACCATTTGTCAGTAAGGCTATTGGTATTCCCCTTGCAAAGATAGCCGCTCAGGTTATTGCAGGGCGCAAACTGAAGGAGTTAAGTATAAGTAATAACAGAAAGAGCAATCACGTTGCCGTTAAAGAAGCGGTTTTCCCATTTGTTAGATTTCATGGTACAGATACCATCCTCGGACCGGAAATGAAATCAACTGGTGAAGTTATGGGAATTGATACTGATTTCGGAAAGGCGTTTGCCAAAGCACAGATGGCTATAGAAGGGGGAATTCCTCTGTCTGGTACAGTTTTCATAAGTGTCAGGGATAAAGACAAAGCCCCTATAGTAGATATTGCCCATAGCCTTCACAGTTTAGGTTTTAAAATTTCTGCTACCGGAGGAACTGCAAAGGCTATCGCAGAGAAAGGAACTCCCGTTACCACCGTCCTTAAAGAATATGAAGGACGACCTAACGTGATAGATCATTTGAAAAACAATGATATCCAGATGGTAATTAATACGGCCGAAGGAAAAATCTCACAAAAAAATTCTTATAATATACGACGAAACGCAATTATATCAGGCATTCCTTACTTTACAACGGTTCCGGGAGCTATAGCCGCAGAGAGCGCTATCAGATCAGTCTCAAGTGGGGAACTCGACGTTAAGCCTATTCAAGAATACTACATGGAATAAGGTCTTAATTCTACATATTGAATGCTGAAAAGATGGCTCCATACCGCACTTTAAGATTTTGCCCAAGCGGCTTTCATGCCAGTAATTACATCCTATCCAGACTAAATAAGCGGACTTCTGATTTGAGTTGACACCATTTTTTAAATCTGGTTTAATGTAATTTTGCAATTTTTCGGACATAAACCATAATAATGAGTATATTTACAAAAATGTTTGGTACTGCCAGCGACCGGATTTTAAAAAGTCTGAAGCCGACAGTAGATCACATAAATTCGCTTGAAAGCGATTTACAGGCGTTAACCGACGCCGAGATCAGACAAAAGACTGACACTTTCAGGGAAAGACTTACTGCCGGAGAGACAATGGATGACCTTTTGCCGGAGGCTTTTGCCGTTGCCAGAGAAGGCAGCAGAAGAGTGCTATTGGTACCCAATGCAGACAGCCCGGACAAGACCATGAGGCATTTTGATGTCCAGCTGATTGGAGGAATTGTATTACACAGAGGAAACATCGCGGAGATGACAACAGGTGAAGGTAAAACGCTTGTCGCGACATTGCCGGCTTATCTCAATGCCCTTGGAGGCAAAGGTGTTCACGTCGTTACCGTAAACGATTATCTCGCCAATAGAGATATGAATTGGATGTTGCCTATGTATGAATTTCTGGGCCTTTCAGCAGGTGCGATACAAAGCAATCAGAGCTACGATGATAAAAGAGCTGCTTATAATTCAGATATCACTTATGGTACCAACAATGAGTTTGGCTTTGATTACCTGCGGGACAATATGAGAGTGCACCTTGAAGAACAGGTACAGGGGACATTAAACTACGCCATTGTTGACGAGGTAGACAGTATCCTGATCGACGAGGCAAGGACACCGCTCATAATCTCAGGGCCATCTGATGAATCAACGGAAAAATACTTTCTTGCAGACAAAATTGCCAGGAAATTGAAACCAGATAAACATTACGAAGTAAAAGAGAAGGAAAAGAGTACAAATTTAACTGATGAAGGAATTAGTATTGTAGAAAAAGAACTTGGTGTCGACAGTATTTATTCTGACATTCACATGGACTGGCCTCACTATATTGAGCAGAGCCTGCGTGCTCACTCGCTGTTTATAAAAGACACAGATTATGTTGTCCAGGGAAAAGATGTAATCATCGTAGACGAATTTACAGGAAGATTGATGGAAGGCAGAATGTGGAGCGACGGGCTTCACCAGGCAATACAGGCAAAAGAGCATCTAAAGATAAAAGAAGAGAGTCAGACACTAGCCACTATTACACTTCAAAATTTTTACCGTCTCTATAATAAACTTTCGGGAATGACCGGTACGGCTTTTACCGAAGCTGCTGAATTTTCCAAAATATACGGATTGGGAGTAGATGTTATACCAACAAACAAACCTCTTCAACGCCAGCATTATCCGGACAGAATCTATGGAACAGGAAAAGAGAAAGAAAATGCCACAGTTGAAGAAATAGCTGAAGTACATGAAAAGGGTCAACCGATTTTGGTCGGAACAATTTCAATAGAAAAATCTGAAATGTTCAGTAATGCACTCAGACGGCGTGGCATAGAACACGAAGTCCTCAATGCAAAAAACCACGAACGTGAAGCTACAATAATTGCAAAAGCCGGACAAAAGGGAAATGTTACTATCGCAACAAATATGGCTGGAAGAGGAACTGACATTGTCCTCGGCGAAGGAGTGATAGAATTAGGAGGTCTCCATGTAATAGGCACGGAAAGACATGAGGCACGGCGTATTGACAATCAATTGAGAGGCCGTACTGGACGTCAGGGAGATCCTGGTTCATCACGGTTCTACGTCTCGCTTGAAGATGACTTGATGCGTATCTTCGCACCGGAGAGAGTGGGAGGCATACTAAGAAAGTTTGGCATGACAGATGGCATGGCAATAGAGCACTCCATGGTCTCCAAATCAATCGAAAGGGCACAAAAAAAGGTTGAACAGCATAATTTCGAAATACGTAAGAATCTTCTTGAGTATGACGAGGTAATGGACGAACAGAGAAAAACCATTTACACATGGCGGCAAAGGGTCCTTGCACAGGAAGCTCTCCGGGAAGATCTAATCAAAATGATCGAGGAGAGCATCGTTGAGACAGTAGATTATTATATCAATCCAAAACTACACACAGACGAATGGGAGATGGATAGTCTGCTTGGCTGGTATAAACAGAAATTCGGTATTAATATCGACTTAAAGGAACACAATATAGAGACAAAGGAAAATATTGAAGACCTGTTACTTGATACTGCCTGTGAAGCTTATGAAGAAAAAGAGAAGGAGATAAGTGCAGAAGAGCTTAGAAAAATTGAGCAGATCCTCTTACTTGAAAAAGTTGACAATAAATGGAAAGACCATCTCTATGCAATGGATCACTTGAAATCAGGCATAGGGCTTAGAGGCTACGCACAGGTTGACCCAAAGATAGAATATAAACGTGAAGCGCTGATAATGTTCGAAAGTATGATGTCGTCTATCAGGGAAGAAGTTACGGACCTTATATTTAAGTT
>JABGRF010000105.1 GCA_018648405.1 Candidatus Scalindua sp. | reverse complement strand
CCGGATGATGAAGATGAATGTCCGGACACTCCTCCCGGAGTTCAAGTTGATACTGTAGGGTGTGCTGTAGATAGTGATGGAGACGGTGTTTCTGATAATGTAGATGCGTGCCCTAATACTCCGGAAGGTGCTATTGTTGATAACAGGGGTTGCTGGGTTGTCAAAGGTGTAAAGTTTGATTATAAAAAGTGGGATGTAAAACCTCAGTTTAATACAAATCTGGACAATATTATCAATATCTTGAAAAAGACTCCAGGCTTAAAGGTAATGGTAGAGGGTCATACAGATAACATAGGTTCAAAGAAATATAATCAGGATCTGTCGGAAAAAAGGGCAGAGTCAATAAAGGCCTATCTGGTAGGAAAAGGTATTGATGAATCACGGATCACTTCAGTTGGGTTAGGATTTTCAAAGCCGAGAGCCGGTAACGATACAAAAGAGGGAAGAGCTTTGAATAGAAGGGCTGAATTGATACCTGTGAAATGATTTTAAAATACATTGAAATTTTATGTTGATTATACTTCGACTCCGTTCAGTGTGACGTTATTCTGAGCGGAGCCGAGGAACTAACTTGTTTTAAGCAGCTCCCTCAGCATTGACTCTGGATAGAGACAAAATGGATAATCCCGATTTGTTACAATAGAATTGTACCTTAGTTTCTTGTCTAAATCCTCCATCTCATTTTCCTTCTCTTTAATCAAAGGACTGATCTTATCTTTCATCAGGCTATTAATCTGTTTTATCCTGCCAAAAGTTAAATGTTTCTCTTTGGTACCATGTGACTCTTTTGTTATCAATTCTTTCTTTTCGTTGACCATAGACTTCATTTCGGCATCATCCAAAATTGTGTCTGAGGCGTATCTGTCCGGATTATGACTCATATCTTTGATGACATGTTTCAGTGCATTAATATCTTCTTTAGATACATCAAGTGGTTCATATGGCAGGTGCAGGGTTGCCGAGATTGTTGCATATTCCGGTGGCTCCACACCAAAAAACTCTCTTATGATTTCGTCGGTAATCAGATCGTATTTTGCACCGCCTATTCCGTGAACAAAGAGGTCAGAGAAGAACATCCTTGAATACATGGTGTTCGCAATTGCCTTTGGGCGGATCTTTATGCCATTGCTTATCAACGTTTTCAGCCTCTCCAGATTTTCCGTTGATCTATTCCTTTCACCAAAATCGAAATGCTCAACAATTTTGTTCTCACATATTATGCTTATGCGACTGTCGTTTGATATAGATGCAAAGAGACTTTTCCTCGGTTCATCTCTTTTCCACATCCAGAATGGTATCTCTACTACAAATCCTTTCTCCATCAAATCAGGCAGGGGATTAGCCTTTGAGCTTATCTTCTTTAATGTGCGATATTCTCTGAGTTTTGTATTATAGATATCTACAAAACATCTTGAATTTGCTGTTATGTGTAGGAAGAAATTGAGAAATGAATCTGTCTCACTGATATGAGAAACTGGAACTTCCAGATTGTTGATCCCGAATCTTGTCAAAAAAGCGTGCCTTGCGTAAGTAAACAGATCGCTGAATTGCAGTGTTTCTTCGGAAAGCTTTATTACTACATTCATAAAATCCTCAAACGTCTTCTTCATAACAGGATTATGCAGGGACTTTAAAACACGTTCTTTAAAGGCCGGTAGTTGTGTTGAATCAGTATATCTGATCTCTTCAAAGGCCAGATTGCGTAAGCCGGGGTGGTATTCAATTTTTTCTACTGAAGAATCCGGGCTGTTTATGTTTGGAATGTTCAGGCAATTATCATTACTGGCGTCATTATCTACGACCATATTTATCCCGATACCATTCAACCGTTTTGCAATACTATTTACAAGGTTATGCTTTATCAGTACGCCCGGGTGTGCAAGGGCAGGGGAGTGTCCCGTTTGGATTATATTCTTTCCCAGAGTATAGGAATCATTAATATTAGGTAAATTTTCTGTGTCTGATATATTCAGTTTTAAACAGAGAGACCAACTTTTTTCAGTGTATTCTGCAGCTTTTTTTAGCGTTTCTGAACAGACCTGTTCACGGAATTGAGAAAATGGTATTCCGTTTATATTAAAATCGTATGATTGATATCTCTCTCTGTTTAAATCGATCAATTCGGGAATATTTTCACATGCGGGTTCTATGAATATCTCATTGTTCTTCTTCGGGGTTGTGAATGATTTAATTTTCATATTAGACTAATGGGACGCAGATTGGCACAGATAAACACAGAAAAAATCTTGCGAGAGCAAGGAAACTCTTTTGTTGGTTCAGGCTTGCAGCCTGAATCTAATGTTTTAAACAAAACGACACTTTAATATCTTTTATCATAAAAATCTGCGTTTATCCGCGTCCAATATTTTGTCTACTCTTCCAGTTTCTCTTTTAGTTCGTGAAGTTTATTGAGTGCTTCCATCGGTGTGATTTTCGATGTGTCCAGATTTCTTATCTCTTCAATCACTACGTTTTGAGGCGGATTGAAAAGGGTAAGTTGTTTTGGCTTGTTTTCTTCTTTACTCTTTATAGTTGCAAATTTAGGTTTACCATCTACATCCAGTGTTTCAGCTTCAAGATTGGTAAGTATCACCCTGGCCCTCTGAATTACCTCGTTGGGCATTCCCGCCAGCCTTGCGACATGGATACCATAGCTTTTATCAGCGCTGCCCTCAATAATTTTTCTCAGAAAGATGATTTCATCTTCCCATTCCCTAACCGCAATGTTGTAGTTCCTGATACCAGGAAAGAGCAGGGCCAACTCAGCCAACTCGTGATAATGAGTGGCAAACAGCGTTCTGGCTTTCACGTGTTCATATATATATTCCGTTAATGCCCATGCAATACTTACACCATCAAAGGTGCTGGTTCCACGTCCGACTTCGTCAAGTATAATCAGGCTGCGTTTTGTCGCGTTATTTAATATGTTTGCGGCTTCATTCATCTCTACCATGAATGTACTCTGGCCTTTTGCCAGTTCATCCATTGCTCCTACCCTTGTGAATATGCGATCAACGACTCCTATTGTTGCCTCTTTTGCCGGAATAAAACTGCCCATCTGCGCCATGAGTACGAGCAGAGCTACCTGACGGATATACGTACTCTTTCCTGCCATATTTGGTCCCGTAATGACCATGATCTGCTTATCTGTTCCGTTAATGTCAATATCATTAGGTACAAATTTTTCAGACATTAATGTTTTATCCAGGACGGGATGCCTGCCATCAACAATCTTGAGATCGAGCCCATCTGATATTTCAGGTCTCGTGTATCCGTTCTCGGCAGCTATATTTGCAAGTGTTGAAAGGACGTCTAAATGGG
>JABGRF010000106.1:2120-3323 GCA_018648405.1 Candidatus Scalindua sp. | reverse complement strand
TGCAAGAGAGGAGGTAAAGGTTTTGGGTACTCCCGTTATTATCCAAAAAGAGGTTGTAGCCGATCTGGGTGCCGAGGATTCCGACTCTTTCCTGAGTCTGAATGATCTGGACCTGGGAGAGCTGGAGTATTATGAAAGCAAGAATCTTAATGTTTTCGACGACCTGTTTGGGGATTCTTTGAAGACTCTTCCAGTTGTTACAGGGGCAACGGTGAATACGGCTACCGGAAAAGAGGCGACCGGTATTATTCGGGCTGAGAAATATGGCGTTGAGGTTGAATCTATGGAGGGAGCAGGAGCATTGAAATTTGGAGAGGACTTCGGGATTCCGGTTTTACAGATTAGAAGTATCTCCAACATCGCCACCACACGCAACAGGGATAGCTGGGATATTATCGGTGCGATAAAGTCACTGAGGAATTTGTGTGGTGTTGTATTATGAAGTTAAAAATCGGCATTTCTCCCTGCCCTAATGACACATTTATCTTTCACGCTCTTTTTAAAAATTTGATAGATGCTGACGAATTAGAGTTTGAAGTAACTTTTGCAGATGTGCAGAGTCTGAACGAAGGAGCGCTAGCCGGTGATTTTGACATTGTTAAGATCTCTTATGGAAACCTCTGGAATGTACAGAACAGGTATGGGCTCTTATATTCCGGTGGCGCCATGGGGTATGGATGTGGTCCGCTTCTGCTCTCTACAAAATCGAACAGCCTTGATCCGGATATTCCTGTCGGCGTCCCCGGTGAAAATACAACTGCAAACGCCCTCCTAAAGTTTTGGGCTACGGAAGAAAGCGTAACCTATAAAGCAGAATATGCCGTCTTTGATGAATTGTATCACGACTTATTGAATGGTAACAGGATACAGAGCCTGGTTATTCACGAAAACCGTTTTACATATGAACAGGACGGGTTGCACCTGATTTGTGATCTGGGTGAGTATTGGGAGAAGAAAACAGAAGCGCCAATCCCACTGGGCGGAATTGTGATCCGTAGAGATCTGGGTGCAGATGTTGCCAGTCATGTGGATGGATTGATTCGGAGAAGTGTTGAGTTTGCCTGGAACAATCCCGAAAGATCAGAATCCTTTATAAAAGAGCATGCACAGGAGACGAAAGAGAGCGTGGTCAAGTCTCACATAGGCCTGTATGTAAATGACTTCTCGGCACATATGGGAGATAAGGGAAAAACAGCTATTGAG
>JABGRF010000106.1:0-2020 GCA_018648405.1 Candidatus Scalindua sp. | reverse complement strand
ATATCATACTGTTCCCGTGCTTTATCACGCATCCCTACTTTTAAATATGCCTGTCCAAGGTTATTATATGCACCGATATAACCCGGTTTTTGTTCAATGGCTTTCTTAAAATTGATAATCGCTAAATTGTAATTACTCTGTTTGAGATAAACATATCCAAGATTGTTGTAAGCTTCCGCGAAACCAGGTCTAAGTTTAATGGCAATATTATATTCACCAATAGCCTCATCAAACCTCTCCATTTTGAAAAAGAGATTGCCCAGATTTACGTGAGATTCCGGAACATCAGGATTGAGCCCTAATGCTTTTTTATACTCATCCAGAGCATCTTTAGCCATACTGTTTGCTTCATATGCAGCGCCAAGATTTGTATGTGCCTCTACCCAATCCGGTTTGATTTCCAATCCTTTCTTGAATGATTCAATTGCAAGATCGAATTCCCCCTTCTGGGTATACACACAACCCAGATTAAAATGTGCTTTCTCGAAATTTGGAAGAACGCTTAGTACCTTCTTATATTCTTCGATGGCATCATCGATCCTTCCCTGTTTCCAATGCATAGTACCTATATCGTAATGTTCTTCAGCATCTCCCTGCTTATCGCTGCAACCGGAGTTCATTGTAATAAACAGAAGCGATAATATTGAAATACCAAGAATTGTAAGTAAATTTCTATTCATTTTTATTCTTCCCATAATTGTGTACTGAAATATCTGCTGCCGGTATCAGGGAAAAGGGTGACTATCACCCCTTCACCTATTTCCCCGGCCAACTCTACAGCACCTTTCATAAAAGCGCCTGATGACTGCCCGACAAAGAGAGCCAGTTCTCTGGCCAGAATACTACACGTATCCTTTGCCTCCTCTGAAGTTACATGAAATACGTGATCTTCTATAAAGTCGTCCCGGTAGATCTTTGGTTTTATATACTCTTCGCCCATCGGTTTCAAACCCTCAATTCCGGGAAAATCTTCAGGCTGGATGACATAAATCTTTATGTCCGGGTTGTGTTCCTTCAACCTTCTGCCGACACCCATCACGGTTCCGCCAGTACCAACACCGCAGATAAAGTGTGTAACCCTACCCTTAGTCTGCTCCAAAATCTCTTTACCTGTTGTTTCATAATGGGCGATTGGGTTACACTCATTAGCGTATTGGTCAGGCATATAATATTTGTCCGGATTTTCTGCCTTCATCTCATGTGCTTTTCTTATAGCTTCATCATATCCCTTTATAGGATCAGTCGTGATAATTGTTGCCCCGTAAGCCCTGATAGTTTGCATTCTCTCTTTACTGGCATTCCCGGGTATAACCAGATCCACTTCATAGCCCAGTGCGGATCCTATCATTGAGTATGCTATTCCTGCGTTTCCTGATGTAGAATCCAGAATTGCTTTGTCATGAGTAAGTTTTCCGGATTTTATCGCCTCTTTTATCATCCTCAAGACAGGACGGTCTTTTACAGATCCCCCCGGGTTGAGATACTCAAGTTTAGCGTATATCTCCACTTTGTCAGGTATATCATGAGAGGTGTTAACCCTTACCAAAGGAGTATTTCCGACGTACTGCAAGACGGTATTGCTTATCTTTTCATCAATATCCAGGCTTTCGATTCCACCGCTCATCTTTTACTTTTTCTTTCTTATGATAAATATGATAAATGATATGAGGTTTTTTCCTTAGTGCTTATTACAAACCAGTTTAAAACATGCTGTATCCTCAAAATTTACAATCGTTTATTATAATAATGATTGTGAATATGTCAATTAAAGTTACCATATCAGGCGAATAAGATGCTAAAATGCCCTGTTTCAGGAGAAAACATTCTGCTTATTCCACAAACATTTAAGTATTAGTCTGTTTTGCATATTGATTTCAATGGCATTCATTATTATACTTCTTCGTAATATATTTATACTTAATTAAGAGATAAGGAATAAGGTTACAGCTGTTTTTTGTTAAAATCATGAAATTAATATTTGGAAAGGCATTATGAATAATAATTATATCTTCATTTCACA
>JABGRF010000107.1 GCA_018648405.1 Candidatus Scalindua sp. | reverse complement strand
AGGGCTTAAAGATTCTGCTCATAAATGATAAGTTTATTGATGATACGAGTAGTGAGGTGTCTGATTTAATCTTTTGCTCTGACAACTCCAATGCGGTTATCTGTATTAATGATGGTAAAAAGCCAAATATTCCGAAGCCTTCTGATGAAGAGAAGGTATTTCTTTATCTCAAAGAGCCAGTGGAAGAGGCTGAATTATTGAAGGCGATAAAGAGCGGGTTTAGTTATTTACATTCGAAGCTTGAATGTGAAATGTTGCATTCTGCGTTAGATATAAGAACTAAAGAATTAAGTAGTCTGAATGAAATAGGTATAGCGCTTTCATCGGAACAGGATTACGACAAATTATTGGGTCTGATTCTTTCTAAAAGCAGAGAAGTTACAAATTGTGATGCCGGAAGTCTGTATCTATTAGATAAAGACAATGAAGTAGGAAATAGTTTAATATTTAAGTTAGTACAAAATGATTCCCTGTCCAATGTTGAATTTAAGGAGTTCGCTTTACCTCTTACGAGGAAGAGTATGGCAGGGTATGTTGCGTTGACCGGTGAATCTGTTATCTTCGAGGATGTGTATAATATACCTGAAGATGCAGACTATACTTTTAATAAGTCATTTGATATCAAATTCAATTATCGCACTAAATCAATGCTGGTAATACCGATGAAGGATCATACAAATAAAACCATTGGTGTACTGCAGTTGATTAATAGAAAGAAATCTAAGAATGTCACATTGACTTCTGGTTCAGTTGTTGAGGACGAAGTAATACCGTTTGATGAAAAGTCCTTCGGCCTTATAAATTCACTTGCGAGCCAGGCCGCCGTATCTATTGAAAATAGCCTGTTATATCAAAATATTCAGAATCTATTTGAAGGGTTTGTAAAGGCTTCAGTTCTCGCTATTGAGCAAAGAGATCCGACAACCTGCGGTCACTCTGAAAGAGTTGCTACATTGACGGTAGGGCTGGCAGCCGTTGTTGATAGGGTGTCAGGGGGAAAGTACAAGGACCTTCATTTCTCACGCGACCAGATGAAGGAGATGAGATATGCAGGCCTGCTTCATGATTTCGGTAAAGTAGGAGTGCGTGAAAATGTGTTAGTAAAAGCAAATAAGCTCTATCCTGATGATTTGAAAAATGTACGGAGCCGTTTTGATTTTATTAGGAAATCAATAGAATGTAATTATCTTGAGAAAAAACTAAGTATAATAAATGATAAAAAAGTTGATGATTATCAAAAATATTTTCAAGAGATTGACAATGAACTGAAAGAAGAATTATTAAAACTAAACGCTAATATTACAGAGATTGAAAAAGCCAATATTCCTACTCTTCTTGAAGATGATCTGTTTAACGAGATATCATCTATAGCTGACAAGGTTTATCTTGATTATAATGGAGAGGAGTGTAATTATCTGACTCCATATGAATTGGATTTATTAAGCATAAGAAAAGGTACTTTGAATGGAAAAGAGAGGCAGGAAATTGAATCTCATGTAGTTCATTCATACGAATTCCTGAAGAATATTCCGTGGACAAAAGAGCTGGAAAAAGTTCCTGATATTGCTCATGCACATCATGAGAAACTGGATGGGCATGGTTATCCGTTGAAAATAAGTGAAGATAAGATTCCTATACAATCCAAGATGATGACTATTACAGATATTTATGATGCGTTGACTGCACGAGACAGGCCTTATAAAAAAGCGGCTCCTCGTGAAAGGGCATTAGAAATTATTGGCTATGATGTTAAAGGCCACCTTATAGACTCTGATCTTTTTGATATGTTTGTTCAGGAGAAGGTGTACGAATTATTAGATGAAGAAGGCTGATTTATTTCGTCTCTTCATTGAGCCAGGATAGATACTTACTGGAACCTTCTACTATTGGTATGGCAATGATTTCCGGAACATCATAGCTGTGTAGCTCTTCAACTCTTTTTGCAATTTGATTAAAAAGTTTTTGTTTGGATTTTAGTACCATCAACGCTTCCTTGTCATCACATATCTTTCCTTGCCAGCTATATATTGAATGAATGGGAGAAATGATGTTTGTGCATGCCACTAATTTTTCTTCAACCAGTATTCGCCCTATCTTTTTCGCTTCACTTATTGAACCTGTGGTAATATAAATTACTATGTGGTTAGGCATTTTTGATATTCAGGTTATCCGTTATTGAATAATTTTAACAGTATACCATTTCAATTAATTTTGACAATGCAGTTTTTCATTAACTCATAGATATATGAAATACATATCAGACGAACTGAGCAAAATCAAGGAATCAGGTCTTTACAGGGAACTGAAAGTGGTAGGGAATGCACAGGATACTCGTATAGACATTGAAGGCAAAACATATCTCTCTTTTTGTTCGAACAACTATCTGGGCCTGGCAAACCATCCATCTGTTGTTAACGCTGTTAAAAAAGCAGTAGATGAGTATGGGTGGGGGGCCTGTGCGTCTAGACTGGTATCCGGGAATATGACACTGCATGAGGCACTTGAAAAGGAGATATCAAGGTTCAAAAGGAAAGATGCTGCCATCGTCTTTCCAACAGGATATATGGCGAATTTGGGCGTGATCTCATCATTGGTTTCAGGCGGAGACCTGGTTGTTTCTGATAAATTAAACCATGCCAGTATCATAGATGGATGCAGATTGTCCGGGGCTGTTTTCAGGGTATATGCGCATTGCAATATGGAGAAACTTGAAAACATACTCAAAAAATCTTCAAAGTATAACCGTAAACTTATCGTTACTGATTCGGTATTCAGTATGGATGGTGATCTGGCGCCGCTTCCGGATATTGTAAGGATTGCAAAAAAATACAATGCGATGGTTATGGTGGATGAGGCACATGGTACAGGTGTTTTTGGAGAAAATGGAAGGGGGGTTGTTGAGCATTTCAATCTGGACAATGAGGTAGATGTTGTTATGGGTACTTTGAGTAAGGCCATTGGAAGTCTGGGCGGGTATGTTTGTGGCGATGACGATTTGATTAGTTATCTCAGGAACAAAGCAAGGCCTTTCATGTATACAACAGCGCTTCCGCCTGCCGTATGCGCCGCATCAATTGCCAGCATAAATCTGATACAAGAAGACCCTTCACTGCGAGAAGCGCTCTGGAATAATGTGCGTTGTATAAAAGAGAGGCTGGGGTCACTGGGGGTTGACATGATGTCGTCACAAAGCCAGATTATCCCGCTCTTGATTGGAGATACACAAAAGGCAGTTGATATTTCAAAATTGCTTTATGAGAGAGGTGTCTTGATTCCGGCCATTCGCCCGCCGACCGTACCAGCCAATTCCAGTCGTCTCAGGATGACGGTTATGTCATCACATACACAAGATGATTTGGAAAG
>JABGRF010000140.1:2154-22869 GCA_018648405.1 Candidatus Scalindua sp. | reverse complement strand
AATGAGATTGTCCCGCTCAGGAGAGGCGATACTATCCAGCTGGCAGCAATCCGTGAAACAGTATCCCAGTGAATAGATGAAAAGCCGCTGAATACAATTCCGAATCCCAGAACAGAACCAACGATTGAGTGAGTTGTAGAGACTGGCCAACCCTTATAAGATGCAATGTTGAGCCATGCACCTGCCGCCAATAACGCTGCCATCATGCCATAGATATAACTGTTTGGATCACCGATAAAAACGACAGGATCAATAATCCCTTTTCTAACAGTGTTCGTGACATGAGATCCTACTAAAAATGCCCCCGCAAACTCCATGAGGGCGGCGACGACAATTGCCCATTTAAGAGTTAATGCTCCTGAACCAACGGATGTTCCCATGGCATTAGCGACATCATTTGCACCAATATTCCATGCCATATAGAAGCTGATGACTAAAGCAAGAATAATGAGTATGGTTTCAGGGGTCAAGGGGATATCTCTCTAATATTATTTATTCAAGATCTAGTAAATTGCGGATACGGTGGGCTAATTTTTCAGAAGTGTTAGAAAGTGTTCTAATTTCTTTTAGAATTAATAACCACAGATGGAGTTCTCCATGAGTAAACTGATCTTCATTGCTGAATATATTCTTAAGTAGCTGCCGTTGAGAGATATCGGCTTCATGTTCTCTTAGAGCGACTTCTTGAACCATTGTCTTGACTCTTTCAGCTTCACGTCCGGAGAAAGATGTTTCAAGAAGATTATCAAAATCCTCTATAATAACTTTAATGAGTTCATATGTTTCAATATTTTTTCTTAAAAAATTATTGAAATCATCTTTGAATACTTCTTTCAATGTGAGTTCTTTAAGCGTGAGTAATATTCCAATATCCTCACAGTCGTCAGCTATATCATCTTGTAACGATAAAATTTCTAATAATGCGCTCTTACTTATAGGCATAAAAAGACCGCCTGGAAGGTGATTGCGCAATTCATTTTTTGTTGTATCAGCTCTTGCTTCCTGTTTTGAAATTTCTGAGGCTATTCTTTCAACTGATTTACTGTCACCTTTTGCCAGTGCCTCAAAGATCTCTTTTACTTTAAGCACACATCCATTCACATCCTGCATATGTTTTTGCAGAGGCGCAAATGGTGATTTAGCAAATAATTTTGCGAACGTTCTCATGGGCATCTAAATAAATTAAATAGGGTATAAACTAACTCTGTGTATTAAAACAAAAACCTGTAAGATTTCAATATTATTCTAAAATTAACATCTTTCCCTCGGCAAGTAATTGAATAACGCATTTACTGTCGTCAGAATAGAAAAGCATTGTTAACTGAGTATAAAGAATATGTTAATTTTTGGTTAATTTTTAAATAATTTAGATCTCTTTTGTAAATCCGCATGAATGTATAGCTAAGCGGTTGTCATCTGCTTTCTGAATTTATTTGCATCATCCAGCATCTCTTTCGCTTGTTTCCTTGTCACATCTGTCTTCTCTTCACCTCTTATCATCTCTGCAATCTCTTCAAGACGTTCTTTTGCGGAGAGCATATCGATGGCGACATACGTCTTGCTCTTCTTAACCGATTTATCTACCTTAAAGTGCTGTTCCGCATAACTGGCTATCTGTGGAAGATGGGTAATACAGACAACCTGATGGGACTGCGCAACCAGCTTTAGCTTTTCGCCTATAACCCGTCCCATTCGCCCTCCAATGTTTGAATCAATCTCATCGAATACAAGGACTGGAGTCTGATCTGCCAGTGCAAGATGCCGCTTCAAAGCAAGCATTATTCTGGAGATTTCTCCTCCTGAAGCGATCTTTCTAAGCGGCTTGAGATCTTCTCCAGGATTAGAGGAGAACATAAACTCAACGTTATTAAATCCAGAACAGCTGGCATCCTCTAATCCAGTATGTTCTACGTCTAAAGTAGAGACATTAATATCAAACCTTCCATTAGCAAACCCCAAATCTAATAACTCCTTTTTAATGAGGGCAGAAAGTTTTTTTCCTGCTTTTTTGCGGTATTGTGTTAGTTCTTTGCCTGCATTAACAACCGCCTTCCTAAATTGCATCAATTCGGTTTCTACAATCCCAATATCATCATTTTCCTTTAATAATTGTTCCAGTTTCACTTTGGACGTCTCGCAGTGAGAAAGTACATCTTCGATCGAATTACCATATTTTCTCTTAAGACCTTTTATGGTTTCTACTCGCTCATCAATTTGCTCTAATTGTCCCGGGTCGTAGTCATATTTCTCAACATCATTTCTCAGGGTACCTGCAATATCTTCTAATTGATACATCGCCTGGTTACACACATCTAAAGTCTTCTTAAATCCCTTATCAATATCCATGATTTTGGAAAGTTCATTTGATATCACTTTTAGCCCATCAATTATGGAATTATCAGACTCATATAAATTGTCAGAACATAATGAGAGGACATTTTGGATTTTCTCAGAATTGGCTAGAATATAACGCTCTGCTTCCAGCCGTTCATCTTCTTTCGATTGTAATTGGCAACTTTCAATCTCATTAATCTCATAATTATAGATATCAATCTGTTTCTTTCTTTCACCGTGCATGTCATTTAGTGAAGATAACAGCTTCTCTTTTTCCAATGCTTTGCTATAGAGACCGGAATATTCAGTTCTAAGATCATCCAGTTTCCCGAAACTGTCAAGTATGCTGAGTTGTTCAATCGGATTTGTCAGTGATTCATGTTCATGCTGACCATGTATATTTACCAGGATATCCCCGATCTCTTTTAATAGAGATACAGTAATTGGCTGATTGTTGAGTTTACATCTATTTCGACCTTTCTGGTCTAAACTTCGCTGCAAAATTATCTCTTCTTCATCATCTATTTCATCAATACGTTCTTTAATGCATTGTCGAACCTGATCGCTTTTAATAAAGAATAATCCGCTTACTGATACATCCTTCTTATCACTCCTTACAATGTCACTTGTTGCCCGACTTCCCAGAAGAAAGTTTAATGCTCCAAGAATCAGTGACTTACCTACACCGGTTGTACCGGTAAAGATATTTAAACCTTCATCGAATTTTATAGTAATATCATCAATCAAGGCAAAGTTGGATATAGTAAGTTCGTTCAACATGGTTTGGATTATAACAATAAAACTCTCTTTGTTTATCAGAAAATTCATATTAACAGAGGAAATTCTAAATCAACATTTTAATACCGTATAATTTAAAATATCTCTTAAACAGCCTTGTCTAACCTGAGCACATTATACATTGAGTATATTCGATTTAGAGGCTATCATGAATTTGAAAGACAGGGACGTAAACCACTTTAACGTATTTTCTTATACCAAAACATCGATTATTGGCACAAATATCATCTAATAAAAACCCTTTTCAATAATTAAACGATTTTTTAAGACTTTACGTGAATCTTATGAATATGAAAAATTGCACGGATTATTATTGACATAAGCAAATAATTCGTTAAATTATTCTATATTCTACACTTGTAACTATACTTTTGATGTAATTGGATAACGCGAACTACCGAATTTCAGATCAACGTATTATAATAGGTAAATCTATTGTTCTCACCTGCGTGCAATATTAGATTCCTTAAACAATATTAAAAATTATATTAGCATTATATCTATTTCGAATGACCAGGACGCTTAGACAATATTAAAGGAGAAATTTATGGTAAATAAAAAAGCTGTTAAAAAAACTGTACAAAAAAAGAAACCCGCTGTTAAGAAGAAGGCGGCGACTGTGCAGAAGAAGACTACTATTAAAAAAGCAACAACAGCTAAAGCAAAAAAACCTGTTGCGAAGAAAGTCACAAAGAAAACTGTTGCAAAGAAACCAGCGGTTAAAAGTAAGCCAAAAGTATCAAGTGTCAAAAAAGCGACAACGACTAAAAGAAAAGCAGCAACCACTAAAGTAAAAAAACCAGCAGCGAGAAAACCGGCAAAGAAGAGTTTGAAAAATGTAATCGCTGATGTAAATATCGATGTTAAGACTCAGAAGGGAAGTAAAACTCAGAATGAAAAAGTGGTTAATGTTATCAATAATCTGTCTCTGAAGCAGGAGAAAAAATATGTAACAACATACCCGGGAGTTCAGAAAAAAGTTCAGGCTGTTCAGGAAATATCAGCACCTGCTCATGGGCGAGCACCAATTGCAGGAATATTAAACTATTTCAAAAGGATATTTTAGGATATATTAACATCGAAGCCATGGCACTTGTTCTTTAAGAATGAAATAGAGAACAGAAAATGGTGCTGTGATTAGATGCTTGTAACAGAGAATATATTACTGTTCATACCGCAATATGATGGGCCTGATTTGTAAAATTACCATTTTACATGAATAGGAAAAGTCTCTCAAATCGGATTTGACTGTGCATACTAAAGACACTTATTATGACTATAAGAAGTGTAACGCACACGCTCTCTCTACAACTTCACATCTTTATATTGTGTAGACCCGCATTCATTCGTTCGCAAACAAAGTTTGATTATTCAAATCAGTTTATAATAACCACAAAACGCCTAACTACGGCACGAGTAAACTCTATATCGTTTTCTCATTTAGATCAGAAGCAGATCTTATTAGCAGTTTGAATCCCACTCTTTCAATGCTGGTTTTGGCGGTATACATTTAAATGATAATGTTTTAACTAATTGGAGTAATTTGTTGGGTATATCTTACCTATAACAATTTAAAAACAAAATAAGGAGATGATGAAGTGAAATGCTATATTTGTAACAAGGCAGAAAAAGAGACTGATGCGGTAGCAATATGCATCGTATGCGGAATAGCTGTTTGTATAGAACACCAGGTTCGCGAGCAGGTTCCGGTAAAAGAGACATATAAATGGGGATTAGGCGAAGAGGAGGTAACTTTGCCATTGCCACTACCTCGTATACTATGTACCTGGTGCTACGAAGCGCTTATAGTTCAGAAGCAGAAGTGATACCTGTTATTAAACCTCTTAATATTATGGACAAAAACAGTCTAATTAAAAAGCTGTCTAAGCATCTGGATATAATTACTAAATGTTCAATATCAACTGAGCGAGGGACTGTTCTGCTGGCAACTATCCTGGAATCACGATATCCATATGTATACCCGAGAGATAGTTCCTGCGCCTCTACTCTGTTCAGACAAATGGTAGAGAAGGATCTTGATCCTGACGGGAGAGCCTTTAACCTTTTAAAGGGTTTAGCTCAGTTTATCTCCTCTGTTCAGGATGAGAGCGGGGAGTGGGTACAGCGCTATGGATTGAATGGGCAGAAGAAAGCTATCTATATCCAGGAAGATAATACGGCTTTTGGCAGCATTATCCTGGCCAATTACCTGCTGGCCTGTTACAGTCGCAAGGAAGAGCCTGCTGAGTTAGAGCTCTATATTAAAAAGATTAAAAAAGCAATTCAATTTGCAATTAAACATTTTTATCGAGAAGAGATCTTCCTTTTCTTCTCAACGACCAGTATACATGAATCAGCGATTGAAAAGGGGTATAGCATATGGGTAAATCACGCCTACATACTCTTCTTTAATCTCATATCACAACTGACTAACAAATTTGACCTGAAGGATTTCTTTGCAGAAGAGCTCTCATTCAAATGTCGTTTCTGTCAATCCGTGCATCGACGTTTTATCCTGAATGATCGGTTTGTCAGGCGTATAACGAAGGACGGTACTTTCGACTTGAGACCTGATGTAACAATGATGAGCCCTGTTTACTTTCAATGTAAGGAGGATCATTGTGATACCTGTATACTTACAGAAAATCCTGATATTATCACTAAATCTATTGACTTCATGGTAGATAATCTGTGGGACCCTGAACTTGGCATGCTGCAGAGGTATCTTCCATTTACAGAAGATATCGA
This sequence comes from Candidatus Scalindua sp., assembly GCA_018648405.1. Lineage (GTDB taxonomy): Bacteria > Planctomycetota > Brocadiia > Brocadiales > Scalinduaceae > Scalindua. The sequence continues at coordinate 16,989 of JABGRF010000140.1, read as the reverse complement.
AACCCATATTCATGCTGGAAATGGACCATGGATCCAATATACTGCAATGCTGGCTCAATATTACTATAAAGAAGGGGCGATAGAAAGGGGCGATGCCATACTTGATCAAATCGATAAGTATAGCACTGACGAAGGGTATATTCCTGAACATTTAAGTACAAAAAGGAGGTTCGAGGAATTCGTCCGGCTGGAGTGGGAAGTAGGGCTTGATGCGAAGAAAGAGTTTCATCCTGATATCTTGATTCCCGGCCTCTCCTATGACTTCATAGTAGAGGAACTTTTTTTCATGAAGAAGAGTTACGATCAGATCAGAAAGGATATTACTGAAGGCAAGAAAACCGTTATTCATTTTGCAGTACCACTCATGTGGTCCCATGTAGAGTATGCTAATGCCCTTATTGCCAGATACGATGCCACTAACAGCAAAGAATCTCTGGAAAAATTATAAGAGATAAGCAATTTGCTACCTTCAAAATAACTGACATATCATTATCCTATTTCCAATCACCATCAGCATCTCGTACCTTTTTGCATGAAGGGCAAACCGGAAGCAATCCGGACAGAGACGTGATCTTAGGCAGAGCTCCCTGCAACTCCTCGATAAACCGCTTTCTCTCTCTTTCCATCCTGAATTTATACAACGCAATCTCAATAGATATCTTTAGATCTTCATTTATAAATGGTTTAACAATATAACCAAACGGGCCTGTTATACTCGCTCGCTCCAGAATCTTGTCATCAGTATATGCTGTGAGAAAAATAATTGGTATATTAAAGCGGGAACGAATTTCATTAGCAGCTGCGATCCCATCCATTTCGCCTTCCAATACGATATCCATCAGTACTAAATCAGGTTTATCCTTCTCTGCATTTCGAACAGCCTCCTCTCCGGAAGAGGACATTGATGTTACATCATAATCCATGCCTTGTAATACCATCTTGATCTCTTCTGCAACCGTCCATTCATCTTCAACAATCATGATCCTTGACTTAGCCATAGCCAGCTCCTTTCCAATCAAAATATTTAATTTTCGTTCTCTGGTATCTCTTATAATCTTTCTATCAGTCGCTCACCAAAAAAGTAAACTCAATTACGTAGAATTTTTTCAAATGTAATGTAGTCTGCAAATGAACGACCTGTATTATATCCTATCCTTGTACTCTTTTTCTTTAAAAATAATCTGAAATTCGGTTCCATTGTTTTTATTAATGCGAACCTTACCATGGAGCGAACGCTCCGTTAAATTTGTTATCATTCGCAGCCCCAATGATTCTGCATTTTTAATATCCAGGTTTTCAGGTATGCCAACACCGTTATCACTTACAATTAACTCATTCTGGCCATCATCAAGCGAGCGAAGAGATATCCGTATCTCACCGCCTTTATTTTTTGGAAATGCATATTTAAGACAATTGGTAACAAGTTCATTTATAATCAATCCTGTCGGTATGGCAGTATCAATCCCTAGCGAAATGTTTTCAATATCCATCTTCAACGAGATTCTGGAAGTGTTAACTTTGTAAGACCCATACAGATCATTTACCAGGTTCGTAATGTAGTCACTGAACTCAACGTTAGCAAAATCTTTAGACCTGTAAAGTTTTTCATGAATAAGGGCCATTACCTTTATTCTATTCTGGCTCTCCTTCGCCATCTCTATAGCTTGCTCATCCTTACTGGATCGGGATTGAAGACTAAGAAGACTGGAAATGACCTGCAAATTATTTTTGACTCTATGGTGGATCTCACGCAAGAGCAGCTCCTTCTCCTGTAGAGATGATTCTGTCTTCGCCGCTTCCTTCTGCAAGGCTTCCATCACCCAGTTATATCGCTCAGCGATTTGACCAACTTCCGTAAATGGTTCTACCGGAACCCGAAGACTCATGTCTCCGGTAATGGCCTGACTCTCCATTGTTCTGAACATATCAAGAAGCTCTGTTGTAGCACCATGCTCTGAAACATTTAGCCCAATCCGTTCATCTTCCAATGTAACTCTCAACGGAAGGAAACGGTTTATTAACATAAAAAGTCCGTAAGATAAACCGAAGGTCCACAAAAAGCATACACCTGCTCCTGTTGCCTGAATAAGGAGTTGTCCCCAGCGGCTGAGTCCTGTTCCCAGAATCTCTTCCTTACCAAATATAGCAACGGCAAGTGTACCCCAGATACCGGCACCCAGATGGACCGGAATTGCACCCACTGCATCGTCAATGTGTAGATAATCCAAAAGACGGTCTACACCCAGCATTACAATGCCACCAACTCCACCGATTGCCAGCGCTGAAACAGTGCTGACTGCATTAGCAGAAGCAGTAATGGCCACAAGCCCGGCAATTGATCCAAATATTACCAGTTCGGCATCTGCCTGTTTTCGTAGTATCCATCCAACGGTGAGAGTGACCATAACACCTGAGGCTCCAGCCAGGAATGTATTAGTAATAATACCGGCAACCTGATCATTTAAAGCCAGAGTACTACCACCATTAAAACCAAACCAGCCTACCCACAGGAGTAACACACCGAGTACCGACATTGGAAGATTACTGCCATGGATTTTTCTGTGGACACCAACAGCAGGGAAGCGGCCCTCTCGAGGACCAATGATCAGCAGTGCAGCGAGAGCAACCCAACCGCCTACACTATGAACCACAGTAGATCCGGCAAAATCTACAAAGCCCATTTTCCTTAACCATCCGGACGATGTTGCTGATTGTACCTCATTCCAAACCCAATGCCCAAAGATAGGATATATCAGGCCGGAAAGAATAATCGATATGATAATATAGCTTCTGAACCTCAAACGCTCTGCAGTTGCGCCTGAAACGATCGTTACTGCAGTAGCACAGAACATAATCTCAAACAAGAAAAACGTGCTTGTCCATGACCCTTCATCAAGAGATAGGAAGAATCGTGATGACCCGATCCAACCATTTGCAGAAGCTCCAAACATTATCCCAAAGCCAAATGCCCAGAACAGGATGGTAGATATTCCAAAATCTGTTATATTTTTTATAGCAACGTTTATACTGTTCTTTGATCGCGTCAAACCTGATTCCAAACAGGTAAATCCCGCTTGCATGAGAAATACAAGGCCAGCGCATATCAAAACCCAGAAAACATCGGTAAGCAATGTATCCATAACTTAAATGTATAGGAGTTTATTCATACTATTTAGCTTTCTAAAATTTATGTCATTATATAACTATCTTTGTTCATTGGATATAATTATTATCTACTAATTGTTTATGGATTGTTATATCGGATCGATAAACGTATGATGTCGAAAGATGCTAATAAGCGGGTAGCTGGATGTATTTAAGATATCCTAATATTGATCAGCCATAAATAGAGATATGGAAAATCACCATAGAAGAGAACACCATCATCACCACCGTCATCATCACATAAAAACAAGAATAAGAGAAACAATAATATATATGTTACCGACTATGGCAATTTGTATTGCAATTGCCGCTCTGCTTGTTGCCGGTAGAGTAAACATTCTTACATCAACCGGTAATATTATTCTTTATGGTATAGTTGTTGTTGTTTTTCCAATAATAGTAATCCTACTTTTGTGTAGAGTGTTAGCCAACGGGATTTTCGCAATTTTTAATTTTCTGTTTAAATTATTCACGGGTAGGAAATTCTGATTGTGAATGCGTGATTATGAAGAGCTGAAATACTTTTTTAAAGTATATAAATGGCAGTTGCTTTACGCTTGTGCAATAAGCTTGATGTGTTCCGGTGCTAAAAACCAGCAGAAATCTCCGGCAAAAGCCTGAGGCTGTTCAGTATTAATTTTACAGATTGAGCTCGGTTCAATATAGAATGAAATTTGTGAAGTGTTGATCAGCAATACTGAGGCGAGATATCCAAGCAGGGGTAGATGTCCGACCAGCAAAATCCTTTTTGCATCTGCAAAATCATTTAAATACGATAGAGTATCATTCGGAAGTGCAGTTGGTACAAGTACCTCTGTAATCTTAATCTCTTCTCTTGAATATCCAGATTCGTCTGCAATGATCTCTGCCGTTTGACGAGCTCGTGCCTTAGGGCTGCTGACTATAAGGTCAAATTGAATCCCTAATCTCTTTAAGGCTTTTCCTGTCAGATGGCATTGACTCACTCCATCTTTGTTGAGATGCCTTTCCGGATCTTCCTGTTTATCATAAGCGGCTCCATGCCGAACAAGATAAATCTCCACCAACTACCTCCTTAGCTATAATAATAGTAACGTGTGTGAAATTTAGTAAGGTAACACTACTAAACAACATATATATCAAATGCTTTTGTCTTTGAAGTCATCATCCTGAAGGACTACATTAATTTTAGATAGAAGATCATTACAGAACTCTTTTTCTAAATCACTTTTACTCAGAATAGCTGTAAGCGTAATAGTCTCCTCCTTATCCAATCCAATTGTAACTTCCGGTAAGACTCTCTTCCTGTCAACAACTCTCATAATAGGGACTCCTTCTCTTTCTTTATGGGTAACATGGCATTTAAATCACTACTAAAATGTCAATTCAGCTTTAAACTCTTAAAATGCTCTTACGTGTCAGGGAGGTGGCAGGACTGCCCATATTCTTGCCTGGCCGCCTGAACCACCTTCAATCTTTATTGGAGCTATAATTAATGTAGCTCCTGCAGGTGGAAGCTTGTAAAGATTTGCAACGTTCTCAAGTATATACTTACCGGCACTATTAATAATATGATGAACTGCAAAGTCTGTTGAAATTCCATAATCAGCACTTAACGTGTCAATGCCGATTCCATTGCTAAATCTTTTTTCAACCAGAAAACCGGCAGCTTCAGCGGAATAACCCGGAAAATGGAGCTTATTGGTATCATCCGCATTCTTGTATTTTTCGTAATCATCCCATCTTCTCCACCAGCCGGTATTGAGAAGAATGATAGATCTCTTCTTTATCCTTCCATTTGCTTTCTCCCAATCAACAATGTCTGATACCGTAAGTTCATAATCGGGATTATTTTCAACTTTATCAGAAATATCTATAACAGCAGCAGGGCCGATAAGAGTTTCAAGACGAAGTTCATCAACAGAAGACTGGTTCTCTTCAAAATGATTTGGAGCGTCTATGTGAGTACCAAGATGCTCTGGAGTAGAGTAAGCACCAGAGAAAACACCATCATCCTTAAGCGTTGCTACGGTTTTGTATGTGAAAGGTGCATAAGAAGGAGCGGGCCAATAGGCATTGCTTCTGTTTAAAGGATATGTCAGGTCAATCACTGTACAATTACCATTCGCAACATCTTCAAAACTGGTAGAAGAGATTGCAGTATAACTATGACATGATGAAATCAATATTATTGTTAATAAATATGCCAGGCGTTTAATCATTATTTGTTCATATAAATGACGATCTTACAATACCTGTTGACCTAACAAACAGACACAAGACTAAATCTAATACAATATTTTATAAGCTAGAATTCTAATAAATTTTCCAATTTTAGGCAAGTATCCAATGATTTATTTATATTGACCCTCTCTCATATAGCTGTTAAAATCGCAAATCAATATCTGGTAAAGGCCTAAGGAAAGGAGTCTTACATCTTAAATATGCAGAAAAACAGTCCATCAAAAAACATAATATTGCTTGCTGTTTCTATTTCAATTCTTGCAATCTGCGGTTGCATGGCTACTAAGAAACCAGGCGAGTTTGTTGAGTCATTAAGAAATCCTACCTCCTTTCCAGAAATATTCCGGCCTGAAATTAAATATATAGATGAGATTGTAGAAGAAAAAGCCATGGGAGAAGATGAGGATGTTATGATTATTCCGCTGGGTCAAGACAAAAGCACGAGCATATATCTCTTTGAGATCAGACAAGGCGCGGAAATGGGCACCCATTCTCATAAATCCCATGATGAAATTCTATATGTTAAGCAGGGGAGTGGCATATTAGCACTCGATGGTGTACGTCACGTTGTAAAAGAAGGTATGCTCGTGATGATCCCGAGGAAAACCGTTCATAAATATATTAATACCGGGAATGTGACGAGTACTACCATTTCAATGTTTTCTCCTCCTTTTGACGGCAAAGATATAAAAGTCTTTGAGAACGATATAGGTTTTACAAGGAAGAAAAAGAATGTGTACGACAAGATGATGAAGAAGTCTGTTAAGGAATTCAAAAAAGAAGAAGGCAAAGAGAAAAAATGGTTTGGTTTGCGGAAAAAGGATGGAGACGAAGCTGAACCAGATGAAGGTGAAGAAGGTGACTATATTCCGGAAGAGCAAAAAATATTAGTACTAACTGATGAAGGAAGAGAGAAGATCAGAGAAGCACGGAGAAAGGTTACTGATGAAGAAAATGCGATAATAGACAAGATAGTCCTCGATGAGAAGCTTATGGTTCTGCAAAGATTAAAGCTTGATGGGTTGATCAGCGATGAAGAGTTCGAAAAAACGAAAGCGGAAATAATAGAAGAAAGTGGAATATCTAAGTGAAAATTATAGTAACAAACGATGATGGAATATACTCTCCGGGCATACTGGAACTAAAGAAGGCGATGGAGACGTTAGGGTCTGTTACTGTAGTTGCACCGGATGTACAGAAGAGCGGCGTCGGGCACTCTATTACATTTAGCCATCCTCTGAGAGCAAGAGAGGTATACGCCAGTGATGGTTTTATTGGTTATGGAATAGATGGTTCACCGGCGGATTGTGTCAAGCTTGCAGTTAGAGAGATATTGAAGGAGAGATCTCAGCTGCTGGTATCCGGTATAAATATTGGCGCGAATGTCGGAATTAATGTCTTATATTCCGGGACAGTTGCCGCCGCAATCGAAGGTGCTCTTTTAGGCATTCCTTCTGTCGCAATCTCTCTGGAAATTTCAGAAGCAACACCTGATGTCAAGGGGGCTGCTGAAACCGCAAAAGACATTATTACCATTATCATGAAGAAGGAGTTGCCAAGAGGCACACTTCTCAATGTAAACATACCTAATATACCAAAAGAGAAGATAAAGGGCGTAAAGATAACTAATCAATTCTCCGGTGATTTTGACGAACACTATGAGAAGCGGACTGATCCGCGTGGTATAGCATATTACTGGCTGTCTGGTACAGGATGGCCGAAGGTAGATGTTATTGGTACTGATATGCATGCACTCAAAGACGGTTACATCTCAATAACCCCGCTCAGATATAACCTGACAGACCAATCATTCCTTGCAGAAGTAGATTCATGGGAATGGAATGTATAAGAGTACCTTTTACCTATGTACCTGTTTATCCACTTAACACAACTACAAGCCATATAAACTCCAGAACCCCTTAACCTCATCACCCGTTTAGATTTAACCATTCATATCTATTAAAATTATAACTCTTATTAGTGCTTGACTGTACACCTTTTTAAACATAATATATTACAGTATATATATCTTATCATGACTGGATGGCACTATTTTAAGGCTTGGATTAAATTAGTTAATCCCAATCTGATTTTTCTCTGGAAAACTGCATGTCGTATACAAAAGAGAGTCGGCTAACATTTTATCTGTTAATCTCCGCAATTGCGTCCGGTGTATTTACAATCGCCCTTGGAACAGTTGTATTAACAGGCTGGTATACCGGTAACAAAATCCTAGTACAGGTCTTACCACAGTTTGTGCCAATGCAATACAATACGGCACTTGGTTTTTTGCTGTGTGGAACTGGCATGTTATTGGGGATATTTAAGAATCGTTATATTTCATTTGCGATTGGTATACTGCTTATATTGCTGGGTGGCCTGACACTATTTGAATACATTTTCAGCCTGAACATTGGCATTGATGAACTATTCATGAAACATGACATTGTTGTCAAGACATCACATCCCGGCCGAATGGCACCAAATACGGCAAGTTGTTTTGTGCTTTTTGGAGGCACATTACTGTTCTCTCTCTTCTCCAGGAAGCCAGCCTATGAATCATTATATAAGTCAATAATTGCTTCACTGATTTTTGCATTCAGCATAGTTGCATTATCGGGATATATGACACACCTCGAGTCCGCTTATGGCTGGGGCAACCTTACTCGTATGGCAGTACATACCTCTGCAGGTTTTGTCGTACTTAGCATTGGACTGCTCATATATCTCTGGCGCCATGATATAGATGATATAACTACGCTTCCATACTGGCTGCCGGTTCCTATAGCAATTGGATCCCTAACAGTTACTCTTTGTCTATGGCAGGCGCATTACTTTGAGCGTAATGTGATTGTTGATGTGGGTAGTAATGCGAGTGGTCAACCATACCTTTTGCCTGCCTCTTTAGTAGTAGGTGTTCTATTCTCAGTTGCACTAAGTTTCACATTTTATTTTGCCATGGTTTCAAATAAACGTGCAGGGAAGATTGCAGAAGTTAATAGAAATCTTGCATCTGAAATATCTGAGCGCAAGGCAAGTGATGAGAATTATCAACTATTAGTAAGTAGCGTAAAAGATTATGCAATATTCACTACCAGTCCGGAAGGAATTATGAATAGTTGGAATGAGGGCGTTAAGGCAATAAAAGGGTATGAAGCTGATGAGGTTATTGGTAAACATATTTCCATGTTCTATACGGAAGAAGATGTAAAGTCAGGTGAGATTGAACATAAGCTGCAGAAAGCAAAAGAGGATGGTGAATGTGAAGATGAAGGATGGCGTATAAAAAAGGATGGTTCGCGTTTCTGGGCAAATGTAGTTATCACTGCAAAACACGATAAAAATGGAATACTAATCGGCTATACAAAAGTCACGCGCGATTTTACAGACCGGAAGAAGAATGAAGAGAGCTTGATAAAGTATCAGGATCATCTGGAATCCCTTGTTGAAGAGAGAACAAAAGAGCTGTGTGAGTCACAGGACAAATTAATAAGCACTGAACGTATGGCGGTACTGGGTAGATTGTCAAGCGGTATCGCTCACGAAATACGTAACCCATTAGCCACTATTGCCAGTTCTGCATATTTCCTCTCCAAGAAGCTAAAGGATGCCGATGAAGTAATTCTGAGAAATATTAAACGTATAGAGGGTGAAGTAAAGGAGTCTACCGCTATTATACAGGGACTTCAGGACCTGGCCACTATGGAGAAACCAAATAAGGTCAAAAGAGATGTCGCCGTTATCATTGAAGAGTGTCTGAAAACATCAATGATACCTGAGGGGGTTAAGGTTGACATGGATATACAAAAAGGTGAGTTTCATGTGAATGTGGATATAAGGCAGATGTCAATAATGTACAAAAATTTAATTAACAATGCGGTTCAGGCTATGGATAACAAAGGTAGTTTGTGTATAGATGCAGAAAGAGCAGAGGACAATAGGGTTGTAGTATCTATAAGGGACTCTGGTCATGGGATCAAAGCAGATGACCTGAAGAACGTATTTACTCCTTTCTTCGGAACAAAGATCAAAGGGTTCGGTTTTGGACTCAGCATATGTCAAATGATTATCGAAAAGCACGATGGCAAGATTGATGTCCAATCGGAAGAGGGAAAAGGGGCCACTTTTATTGTGCACTATCCGTCAAATTAAATAAAGTAAAAAGGAAGATAGATATGAACACCTGCAAAAATATTCTTATAGTTGATGACAACATGAATTTCTGTGAGACCATATCAGAAGTACTGGAAATGGAGGGATATAAAACCGAAACTGTTTACGATGGACGGTCAGCAATTGATGTAATCAAAAATGACGGTATTAACCTGGTTCTGATGGACATCAAGATGCCGGTAATGGACGGAGTTGACACATTCCTGAAGATAAAGGATATCTCCGTTGATCTACCTGTTATTCTGATGACGGCCTACGCGGTAGAAGATCGTATTCAGATAGCATTGCGTAATGGAGCATTCGGTGTATTTAAAAAACCAGTCGATCTCGAAAAGCTTTTTAATAGTATTAATAGGGCCGGGTCAGACGGTGCATTGATTATGATAGCCGATGATGACGAGGAGCTTAGCTCACATTTACTAGACGAGTTTGAGGAAAAAGGTTATCAGGGAATGGTTGCGGAGGACGCTGAAACAGCATTTCATATTGCAAGTGAGAACAGGGTAGATATTATCATTCTGGATATGAAATCACAGGCGTTTAGAGGACTGGAGACTTATACCGCTATACGTGATATACGGCCTGACGTGATAGTAATCATTCTTTCAAGTCTCAATGGTGAAGATGGGGAGTCGGCCGACCTGATGAAAAAGAGTAGTGTGAGTGCTTGTCTGGAAAAACCGGTGGATATGAATCAAATGCTGGAAGTAATTAATAAATTACTTGATGATTGATAAGCATGATTTCCGGCTGGGATTATGAGACTACTCCGGAGAAAGACAACGTATTATAAGTAAATTTATATCTAAAAAGCCTTTTTCGCACTCAGTACTGCGTAAATATGTAAGTAGACTGTTAATCTAAAGTTTGTTCCCTGTCTCCTGCAAGTTAATCTTATCACTCTTTTTTTACTATATACGCCTTCTTGTCCGTCCTGTTTTTATCAGCTAGAGCTCAAGATAACTATCAATGTAACATGTTCTTGTGACAGATTTTAGAACTTGATTTTTGGTGCTAATATTCGTAATATTCGTAATTCGTAATATTTGATATTAATAAGAAATCCAAACAAGTCTATATCATATGCAAAGTACTTTAAATCTGATTATGTCACTCTTATTTATAATTGTTCCAAATGACAAGGAAAGGATATGGAAATGAGAAATAGTACAAATATTTTTTTGATCTGTCTGCTCCTGTTTCTATCTGTTTTCTCTGTTGCATCTTCTACCCTTTCGGGATATACATATGCAGACGTAAATTCCAAACCTGTCTTGCAGAGTCCTTCAAATCACCCTATCTACTCAAAATATGACTTCAGCAATACGGAAGAAGTCTTCAACCTGGGAACACAGCCTTTCTTTTCGCCAACCGGTTTAATCACCGAGACAATGAAACGTGATATTATCCTTCACAACGCACTGTCCGAGTCAGGCATTAAAGCCAGGTTCTTCCCTTTTCTGAAAGGGAGTGATGTCAACCTTTTCCTTCGCAGGGGTGATATTGATGCTGGTATTGGCGGAGACATGCCAACTATTACAGCTGCTGCGGCTATGGATATCACAGTTACGTCTTTAATACAACAGGGTTTCACATCTGTCATTGCCAGACACCCCATGTTAATCAGAGAATTGAAAGGCTGCAAAATTGGCTATGCCAAAGGCTCTAATGCGCATTATGCATTGCTGAGAGCACTCGCTTCTGACGGGCTGGACGAAGCACATGTACACCTGATCCCGATGGAAGTTGACAATATGCCAGAGGCGTTAATAGCAGGGGATATTGATGCATTCTCTGCATGGGAGCCAACTCCATCAATCACACTAAAGAATTATCCGAATACTACCGTTATTCATAGATATATAAGTTCAGGATTTATGTACTTTACAAAGACATTTTCTGAAGAACATCCTGAAGTCGTTCGGCAGATATTGTCTGCCGAAGTCCGTGCATTGAAATGGTTACGAAGTAGCCGGAGTAATCTGCTTCTTGCCAGTAGATGGTCCTTACAAGCCGGTAAAGCTTTGACAAAACGGAAAACAATGCTCACTGTAGAACAAGGCGCTTACTTAGCCATCTCAGATATTATTGGTTCTTCATCTGCGCCTCTTATTCCACGCAGAGACCTCAGTCTGGAGGGCCCACTGCGCGCAGAATTTCAACTACTTCAGGCTATTGGCAAGATCCCGTCCGCAGTCGGATGGGAAGCAGTGTATAATAGTTTTGATTTAGAGATCATGAGTGATGTACTTACTAATTCTAGAAATTACAACATTAATAAGTACAATTACCGTATTGAATAAGTATTAGAATGACAAAAATGGCAATAAACAATAATTTGGTAGCAACTGACAAAAAAAGATATTCTCTCAACATTCGCCCAAAAATGCTCATCTATTTTGGATCGAGCATTCTTGTGATGCTGTCATTTTTCATACTTGCAGATATCTATGGTATACCTTTTACGGCTTACAGGGGGGTATATAAAAAGGAGCAGGCCGAGGCTTTCCAGAATCTGAGTCTGGTTGCAGACATGAAAAAGGAACGCCTGGTACGTTGGATGGATGAACGGATAAGCGATGCATGCGTACTCGCTGAAAACAGGTTAACATGCAAAAGTATCGCATCGCTTATCCCCATAGTTAATGAAAGAGCTTCCAGCGGTATCAAGGGAAAAACACTCCTTACTGAATTGCAACAAGAAGAGATGTATAATATGCTGACACATCAACTCAGTCTGGTTAACGATACATATGGAGTCTATGAGAAAGCCGTAATCATCGATATATTAACTCATGTTGTTATTGCATCAACCCATAAGGCAGATCTGGGTATGAAAATCTCTATGCAGAATTCATTTAATAACATTCTACATAAAGGCAGTCATGATGCAATAATTATTAAACAGAATCAGATTAATGGCAACCTGGAGCTGTTAGTCTCCCACGCTATTTTCAGTCCTGATGATGAGTATACTGTAACCTCAATACTCATCATGCATATTAATCCTGACGACCTTATCAAGCCCATGCTCCACACTGGCGGTGGCTTGGGAGATACAGGTGAAGCGCTACTTGTTAATTATGACGCTAAAATACTCACTAAGCTCAAATATCCGTTAGCGGATGGGACCATAGCATTGCCGTTACAGCATCAGATCAAAGCCAAGCCTGCTGTACTTGCCGCTCAGGGTGAAGAAGGCATCATCACCACAAAAGATTATCGTGGTAAGCAAGTGCTGGCAGCATACCGACATGCCCGTCTAACATCGGAATTGGGATGGGGCCTGGTAGTCAAACGAGATTTGTCTGAAGTCTTTGCCCCTGTCAGAGAGAGTCTTTATTACCGAATTATAATAGGTTGTATCGCTGCGGTTATAATGTTTATACTGACAACCTTAATAGCAAGAAGCCTTACGATTCCTATCCAAAACCTGAACAAAGCAGTTCTGAGCATGGGTGAGGGCAATATGGATGTTTATGCACAGATAACTACAAAAGACGAGGTGGGTACACTGGCAAGATCATTCAATACTATGGTTCAATCACTACAGGAGGCTCGTGAAAAACTTGTAGCAAAAGAGAAATTCTCTACTATTGGACGTATATCAGGCGCTATTGCCCATGATGTCAGACATCCACTGGCTACGATTAAGAACTCAGCGTATTTCCTGAATATGACCCTTAAGGATCCCAATGAAAAAACAAAAAAACATCTAAATCTTATTAATAGCGAGGTTATTCGTGCAAATGATATAATTACCGGCCTGATGCGCCTGTCGGAAATTAAAAAACCGGAAAAGATCAAAACAAATGTTACTGATTTAGTAAATGAGTTTTTATCGTTTTTCTGTTTACCGGAACAAATTAAACTCGTAACTGTATTAGATAGCACATGCCCAAACATTCTGGTTGATCAACTGCAACTTAAGCAGGTTTTTACTAATTTAGCATCAAATGCCGTGCGTGCCATGTCGGCAGACGGTACATTCACCGTGAAGACTTTAAGGGTTCAGCGCTCGGAGGGCGAAGAAGATCTTGTAGAAATCACCTTTGCAGATACCGGTGGTGGCATAAACAAGGATATGCTGAATAGAATATTTGAAGCATTTTATACAACAAGAAGCAGTGGCATGGGACTGGGGCTGTCTATTGTAAAAGACATTGTCAACGCTAATGGTGGAGAAATAATAGTTGAGAGTGAAGAAGGAAAGGGGAGTATATTTAAGATAACTTTTCCGGGAGTTTTGACAGGATAACAGGATAAATCTAGATAATTAAAGACCTGTTTCTCGCAAAGGCGCAATGATCGCTAAGAAAAACAGGATTAAAGATTTTAAGATTCTAAGGTTTAGTAATTAGCCTATATACTGGTTCATGTATACCAGAGGCTTGACAAGGATCAGCCAGAGGTTAATTCGTAGTTAATAAAATATTTTTCTTCCTGTCCTCGGCGCCTTCTGTCCGGGGAGCGGCCATTGCGCCTTTGCGAGAGAAATAAATCAACAATAATCAATCCAAAGGGAGGTAATAAAATGAACAAAAAATTATCTGTACTTATCGTAGATGATGATATCAGTTTAGGTGACTCATTAACAGATATACTGGATGCCAAGGGTTACGATGTAAATGTCGTCACAAGCGGCAAAGAGGCGCTGGCCACTATTGATAAAAATAATTTCGATGTTATCTTTATGGATATAAGAATGCCTGGAATGAATGGAGTAGAGACATTCATGGAGGTAAAGAAGAAATCACCACATACATCAGTCGTCATGATAACGGCCTTTGCGGATGGTGACCTTATCACACAAGCGAGAGATGAGGGAGCACTTCAAATCCTGCCGAAACCTCTCGATCTTGAAAAAATTATTGGCTTCTTGCAAAAACAGGAATTATTGAGGACTATATTCATAGTCGATGATGATATTACATTCTGCAACTCTCTTAAAGATGCTATCGAGCTTCATAGTTACAATGTAACAGTAGTTAATAGCGCACAAGAAGCGATTGATACATTCGAACAACAAAATTATGGAATCGTCCTGTTGGACTTGAAACTCAACGGAAAAAGCGGAATGGATGTGGCAGAGGATATCAAGCAGAAAGGATTCAAATGTGTCATGGTCATGATGTCCGCCTTTAAGAAGGAGTTCCAGAAAGAACTTGATAACTCAGATCAAAAGTTTAACTTTATGGAAAAACCATTCGAAATAGACGATCTCCTCCAACTCCTGAACGAAGTGTCTAAAAAACGATTGATGAAGGCGTTGGT
>JABGRF010000140.1:0-2054 GCA_018648405.1 Candidatus Scalindua sp. | reverse complement strand
ATGAATGATAAAACAAAACTACTAATAATCGATGACGATGTAGCTCTTTGTGAAAGTCTGGTTGATATCCTTGAATTGGAAGGTTACTGCGTTGATATTGTTCACAACGCAGCAGACGGTATAAACAAAGTAGAGAGCAGCTTCTACAATGTTTTGTTACTGGACATGAAACTGCCGGATTCTGACGGAATATCAGTACTTGAAAAGGTTAAAGAGGTCTCTCGTGATACAGAAGTAATCGTCTTCACCGCTCATGCTGAAATGGATATTGTGATAAAGGCGATGGATAGAGACGCCTTCTCCTTTCTACCCAAGCCTTATGACATACCATACCTGGTAACAATCTTAAATAGAGCCCTGAAAAAACAGAAGATTATATTAGAAAACCGAAATCTTTACCAACAAACTATTAAGGAAGAGAGGGAGTGGGAAGACACCTTTGATTCCATTTCAGATCTGGTCAGTATACACGATATAAACTTTAACATCACCAGGTGCAATAAGGCACTTGCAAAGAAACTTAATATGCCTTTCGCGGATATTATTGGAAAAAAATGTCATGAGGTTTTTCATTTCAAAAGTACACCCCAGCACAAATGCCCCCTGGTAAGATGCAGGGATTCGTTGAAATCTGAAGTAGAGGAGCAAGAGTGTTTTGGTGGTACTTTCCAGATGACGTGCTTTCCCAGGTTTGACGAGGAAGGCATGTTTAAAGGAGTTGTGCATATTGCGAGGGATATCACTCTTGATAAATTGTCAGAGGAGGAGCTTCTTCGATATGAGTATATAGTATCGTCTACATCAGACTTGATGGCTTTGTTGGATGTTGACTGTGTTTACAAGTCTGTAAATAACTCATATGCTGAGGCATTCAACATGACAAAGAATGATGTCGTCGGGAAATATGTCTCTGATGTGCTTGGCAAAGAAATCTTCGAAGAAGTTGTTATGCCTAGAATAAAACGTTGTTTGAAGGGTGAAGAAGTTTCGTATCAACAATGGTTTAACCTCCCGGCTTATAATTCAAGATTTATGGATATTCATTACTACCCATATAAAGACCGTGAAGGTTGTATCAAAGGCGTTGTTGTAAATGCACGGGACATCACTGGCAATAAGCAGTCAGAAGATGCGATGAACACACTTGTTGTGTCTGCTGCAGAAAACGAAGGGATGGAATTTTTTAAGCAAATTGTTAGCAGTTTGTACGATTGGTTAGGTGTGGATTGTGTAATACTGGCCCAATTGGATGATGAAACCAGTGAAACGTCTTTGGCTATGAAAAAAGATGGAGAATTTGTTGAAAGTTTTTCTTATGAATTACAAGGTTCACCATGTGGCTATGTGTCGAAAAATGGTTTCTGTCACTTTCCGGATGGAATTATTGATCTGTTTCCAGATGATGAGTCTCTTGTTCAGTGGAATATGAGTGGTTATGTTGGTGTTCCGCTTATAGCCGAGAGTGGGGATTGTATCGGAACCTTATGTGCACTATCTAAGCGCAGATTAGAATTACCTCCAGGAGCAAAGAATGTCTTTCATATAATTTCCTCTAGAGCCTCTGTGGAGATTGAACGTTTTAAGGCAAACAGAACATTGCAACAACAAATTCTGCAACTAACAGCACTTAACAGATTAAGTAAAAAGATTGGTGCCAGTCTCTCGCTCGATAATGTAGTGCAAGCGGGAATTGAAGGTATTATTGATGCTGTTAACCCTGATTTGGCTCTGTTCTTTCTCCTGGATGGCGACAAACTTATTCTACAGGACTTTGGCCCGAAAAACGGAAAGTACGCACATAATGAAACTCCTGTTCATTGTGTTGGAGAGTGCCTGTGCGGAATGGCTGTTAGTGAGAAAAATACGATGTATTCCATTGATATTCACAGTGATACCCGTTGTTCCTGGGAGGAGTGTAAACAAGCTGGTCTACGCTCCTTTGCAGCAATTCCATTGCTTATTGGGAATGATATCTTAGGTGTTCTTGGAGTCGCCTCTGCAACTAAGTGTGTATTTGAAGAGCAAGACGCATTTCTACAAATTGTTACCAATGA
>JABGRF010000108.1 GCA_018648405.1 Candidatus Scalindua sp. | reverse complement strand
GAGCATCTGCAAAAGGTTGATCACCCTGTTCTAAAAATGGATCCTATGTTTTAAAAAGAAAGAGAATATGAATAATATAAACTTGAAAGATAAAGAAGAAAAAGATGAGAAGAAACCAGATTCTTTAGGTGAAAAGCTTTTAAAGAGCCGTATCGTTATGATTACGGATGAAGTTAATAAGAAGATGGCTCAGAGTGTAATAGCTCAGCTCTTGCTTTTGGAACAGGATGATGCGGAGAAGGAGATTAAGGTATTTATTAATTCTCCCGGAGGTGACGCTGATGCAGGATTCGCGATATATGACATGATGAAATTTATTGAACCGAAAGTCATAAATATCTGTGCAGGCGTTGTTGCGAGTGCGGCCGCATTAATCCTTCTTGGTACAGAGAAGGAAAACAGAGTGAGTCTGCCAAACTCCAGGATACTTATTCATCAGCCATCCACAGGAGTGCATGGTACGGCATCAGACATTCAAATAGAGGCAAGCGAAATATTAAAATGTCGTGAAAAGATTAACAGGATGATAGCCGATGAAACAAGTCAGGAGTTTGAGAAGGTAGAAAATGACACAAAAAGAAACTACTGGATGTCTGCTGACGAAGCAGTTAGCTATGGTTTAATCAGTAAGATAATTAAAAACAAAGGCGATTTATAAAATTTTACAATATCATAAAGGATAGGACATATGGCACTGACAGGTCTTGAGATTTTTAAACTACTCCCAAAAACAAACTGTAAAAAATGCGGAAGAGCAACTTGTTTGGCATTCGCAATGCAACTGGCACAAAAGAAAGCTGAATTGAAGGATTGCCCTGATGTAAGCGAAGAGGCAAAAGGCATTCTTGGTGCGGCTTCTGCCCCACCGATTAAGCTGGTAACGATTGGAGTCGGTGATAAAAAAATAGACATTGGTGAAGAAAATGTTCTGTTCAGACACGATGAGAAATTCTACCATCCGACCGGAGTTGCCGTAACCTTGAGTGATGACCTGGATGATGCTGCATTTACTGAAAGATTAAACAAAATTAATGGCCTGAAGTTTACCCGTGTGGGAACTGAGATAGAGATTGATCTAATTGCGCTTCTCAATAAGAGTGGTGATGCGACTAAATTTGCAAACAGGGCCAAACAGGTCAGTGAGAACACTCACCTGTCTCTTATATTAGAAAGCAAATCTGCAGATAATATGAAAGCGGCCGTAGAGACATGTGCAGATAAAAAGCCACTGATTTTCGGTGCAAACAGTGACAATTGGGAAGCAATGGCTAGTATTGCTAAAGAGAAGAGCTGTCCTATGTCAATAAGCGCTTCTACACTGGAAGATCTGGCAGACATGACAGAGAAGATAAAGGAAGCCGGAGTTACAGATATTGTATTAAACCAGGTTTCCGAAAGCACAAAAGAGATATTACATGGTCTGACTAAAATAAGAAGAGCTGCTTTGAAGAAGGCATTTCGACAATTAGGTTATCCAGCTATAACGTATATGCCTAGCTACGAACCTGCTCAAGAAGTAGCCAGTGCAAGTGTTTTCATAGCGAAGTATGCAGGAATAGTTATAGTTAATGCATGTGAACCCTGGCAGATTATGCCATTGTTGACAGTACGACAAAACATCTTTACCGATCCACAAAAACCGGTACAGGTAGAACCTAAGCTTTACGAAGTTGGTCAGGTCAATGAGAATTCACCTGTTCTCTTTACTACAAACTTCTCACTGACATATTACACTGTTGAGGGAGAAGTTGAAGCCAGCCGTATACCGGCATATATACTTGCTGTCGGCACCGAGGGTACTTCTGTACTTACCGCATATTCTGGTGACAAACTCAATGAAGATGTAATTGCAAAGGCTATGGCTGATGCTAAGGTAGAGGAAAAAGTAAATCATAAGAAGCTCATAGTCCCCGGCCTTGTAGCTATATTATCGGCAAAGATTCAGGAAAAAACAAAATGGGAAGCGCTGGTTGGTCCTAAAGAGGCCTCAGGAATACCAACGTACCTTAAGAGCACCTGGAATTAACCACTTAGCCATTGTCAGGTATTAGGGTCAAAGTATTATCTGATTGAAATCACCAACTTTATCCCGGCTAAGGCTTTTATACTACCATGCCTTTTTTTCCACTAGAAAAGAACCATGTCTGAAAACAGTAATACATATAAAATAAATTTCCTACCTAATGATCAAAATGTAGAGGTCAATGAGGGTAGTACCGTTCTAGATGCTGCACATAGTGCAAATATTTACATAAACAGCATCTGTGGAGGAGATGGTATATGCGGAAAGTGTAAGGTTATCCTATCCAGTGGTACTGTAGACGCCCCTGCTACAAAGTTACTAAGCAAGGAAGAAGTTGATAAGGATTATATCATCGCTTGTGAAGCAGGAATTACAAGCGATCTACAGGTACTTATCCCCCACGAAACCAGGCTTGAAGGTAAAAAAATCCTTCTAGATCAGAACGAGCAGCATTCCATGACGTGGAAAGCGGTTCTGGGTCAGGCGGGATTCAAACATGATGCTCTTGTTAAAAAGATATGTCTAAAACTGGAGTCTCCAACGATGGACGATAATGTAGCCGACCACGAACGGCTTTATCAGGCCATTATGATGAAACAGGGTATTGAACTGAACGTGATGCAAACCGGATACAGCATACTTAAAAAACTCCCGTCAGTCTTGAGAGAAAATGACTGGACAGTTACGGTAACGCTTGGACATCGCGGGAGAGTACTGGAAATCATTGATGTACAGCCAGGTGATACCAGTAGTAATAACTATGGTGTTGCAATCGATGTAGGTACAACGACTGTTGTTGCATGCCTACTTGAACTGGAGACTTCCAAGGTTGTCGACTCCGAAGCGGTATACAATACGCAGATGAAGTTTGGAGAGGACTACATTCAGCGGATAATGTATGCCATGCAAAATGATACGCTCGACGAAATGCAACGATCTATTGTAGCCGATATAAATAAACTAATTTCAACATTAGTTGAGAGAAACAGTATTAAACTTGATGATATTACATCAATCGTGTGTGCGGGCAATACTGCAATGCACCACTTCCTGCTAGGTCTGGATCCGGAACGTATCAGGAAAGAGCCATATATCCCAACTGCCAACTTTATCCCCCCTATTCGAGCTATTCAACTGGGAATAGACATCAATAGCCGTGGACTTCTTTACACCCTTCCAAGTGTTGCCGCATATGTTGGTGCTGATATAACATCAGGTGCTGCTGCTATAAGACTGGACAAGGAGGAGATGCCAACTCTTTTAATTGACATCGGGACTAATGGTGAAGTGGTTCTTGGTAATAAGGAGTGGATGGTGTGCTGTTCTGCATCTGCGGGACCTGC
>JABGRF010000109.1 GCA_018648405.1 Candidatus Scalindua sp. | reverse complement strand
TGTTTGGTAATGCGGGGAATCAGGTAGTGATAGAAGAGTGTCTGATAGGCGAAGAGATCTCTCTGTTGGCATTTACTGATGGGAGAAATATTGTTGCCATGGAGAGCTCTCAGGATCATAAGACTGTTTTTGACGGTGATGAAGGGCCAAATACAGGAGGTATGGGTGCGTACTCGCCTGTTCCAATTATGACAAGTGAATTGTACCTCCAGGTAGAGAAAGAGATACTTGTACCGACGGTCCATGCTATGAATAGAGAAGAGAGGCCTTATAAAGGTGTTATCTACATTGGGCTGATGATAACGTCTTCCGGACCGATGGTATTAGAATTTAATGTTCGTTTAGGAGATCCGGAGGCTCAGGTAATACTTTCTCGAATGAAAAGTGATATTGTTCCAATAATGCTGGCTACAATTTCAGGAGAGTTGGACAAGGTAGATTTGGAATGGTATCCACAGGCATCTGTTTGTGTTGTAATGGCTTCAGGTGGATATCCCGGGAGTTACGACAATGGAAAGGAAATTTCCGGACTGGATTTATTAAAGAATCAAGATGGTATATCTGTCTTTCATGCCGGTACGAAATCAGCAGATGGGAAGGTAGTAACAAATGGGGGTCGTGTATTAGGCGTTGTCGCTAGTGGTGGAGATATAGAGGAAGCACAGAAAAATGTATATGAAGCTGTGAGTAAAGTATCATTTGACGGTGCGCATTATCGCAGAGACATTGCAAGTAAGGCTATAACCAACCCACCTATGTCTGCCACGTAAAATGGGAACCCAAAGGGAATCCTTGCTTTCGTTCGCACAAAACAAAAATGAGGGATAGCAGGTTGTCTATTAAGGATATAGCAGGGAAATTGGGCAGGGGGGCAAAGGGCGTTTCCGAAGATGTCAGAGAAAAATTACCTGCTTATATAGAACTTTTGAAAACCGTTGCACGGCTTGGCAAAAACATATCACTTGATACCGACAATGGAACACTGAAGATCAGGGAAGGTTTTGTCAACGATTATCTGAGTGAAGTGTCCGTTGAAGACAAGGGTTTACGGTCGATCAAAATTTCCTGTGAAGACGGAAAAGCCTCTTTTTCAATAGAATTAAAAAAATTCCTTTTTGATGGTGTAATAAAGGTGCCGTTTACGGTTGAGAACTTTATTTTCAATAAGGACAAAAGAGCCGCCACCTTCAAATTTGGTGAAAAAAAAATAGACAAAGTAAATAATTACTATTCAAAGATTTTATTCTGGTTTAGTTTATCAGTAATAAGCATATTTTATAATAAGGGAGATGGAATAAAAAATAGTATCCTCAGCCAGGATTCACTCACGGTTAATCCTGATGGTACCTACACTATAGACCTTTACAAAATTCCGGAGTTAGGAGAATTGTTTAAAAAGAATGTAGTGAATATCAGATACTGGGACATGATTTCAATGGATAAGCTGTCGTTCGAAAAAGGCCTGATAACACTAAAACTTTCCCGCAAGCTGACAAATATTATAAGAACCACCATCGGTATTGTTGAAGTGCTGCCGAAAGGTAGGTTTCTCAGGCCTTTATTGAACAGATTTTAAAAATCATTCTTGACAAATTAATGTATATATATATAAATGAATCTTTAGTTTTTTCGCCTGTAGATAGCCGTATGAGTTAAAGAGTTGTAAGAGTAATTTAAGGCAATGTCAAGGTCATGGTACCTGATTGCTGTACTTTTAATTAAGGCTGGCAGTCAACAATCGCTACAAATTATTCTTTATCTTTCTACTTAAGAAATAGGGGGGGTAGAGAATGGAAGCATTCGGAAGACATCTTTTACTTGAAATGTGGGATTGTAAAAGGGAAATCCTTGATGATCCTGAGAAGATAACACAAATTATGTGCGATGCCGCGAATGATGCAGGCGCAACCGTAGTCAAATCAATTTGCCACGAATTTGATCCCCCGGGAATAACCGCTGTAGCTATTTTGTCAGAGTCACATATTTCAGTGCATACATGGCCTATTGAAGGCTATGTGGCCGTTGACATATTTACTTGTGGGACAGTAGCCGATCCTCAATTGGCCGTAAATGGGCTGCTGGATGGTTTTGGACCGAAAGAACACACTTCCGTGGAGATCAAGAGGGGTTCTCCATATATTAAGGAGACAATGCTGTCTAAAGTCTCTTCTGTAACTCAGGGAAAATAAACTGAAAAAAGACATTCCTTCACGTTGGATTTACGATTACTTCAGTCCGTATGAAGTCCACAAACACGCTCTAAAGCAGACGCTATATCATGGGCATTCAGAATATCAAGAAATTGTAATTGCAGAAACTGAATGTTTTGGTAGGTGTTTGATATTAGACAATGAATTTCAATCAGCTGAGCTGGATGAGTTTATCTATCACGAAGCCATGGTACAGCCGGCCATGGTCTTACATCCTGATCCAAAAAAAGTAGCCATCATTGGTGGTGGTGAGGGCGCTGCAATAAGAGAGGTCCTCAGCCACAAGACGGTTGAGATGGCAGTGATGGTAGATTTAGATGAAAAGGTGGTGGAATGTGCGAAAGAATATCTGCCAAGCTTTCATGATGGTAGCTTTTCTGATGAAAGAGCCACAATCTTGTTTGAAGATGGCCGGAAGTTTATGGAGGAGACTGATGTTACCTTTGATGTAATAATTATTGACATTACATGCCCTCTGGAAGCAGGTCCTGCTTACAAGCTGTTTACCAAAGAGTTCTATGGTATCGTAAAACAGAAACTTTCACCACATGGATTACTATCTGTTCAGGCAAGCACTGTTTCCCATACAGCTCTTAACACATATTCCGTCATTAGCAAAACGCTCAATGAGGTATTTCCAAATGTATTTCCTTCTGTTGCACATATTCCTTTTTTTGCGATGCTCTGGGGATTCTGTCTGGCAACAAATGATGTTGATCCTGCTCAGATAAGTAGGGAAGAGATAGACAGTAGGATTTCTAAGAGGGTTACGAGAGAATTGAGATTTTATGACGGCATTACCCACCAGGCACTCTTTAATGTTCCGAAATATGTAAGGAGAGCCCTGGAAGAACAGACACACATCAATCTGGATAACAACCCGCTTATGGAGCAATTTCCCGGTATGTCTGAGAAGGGCTAATAGTAAAGCATTTGAGAAGAGGCTTTACTGTTTTACTCCCTATCTAAGTTTCTACTCCGAGAATATTGACCGTTCTTTCCAAAATATCATCAAGATCAAAAGGCTTTGTCATATAATAATCAGCACCAACATCCTTACCCCGTTGTTTGTCCAATTCCTGTCCTTTTGCGGTAAGCATCAAGATGTAAATATCCTCTATTTTAAGTATATTCTTTACCGTATTACATACATCAAA
>JABGRF010000247.1 GCA_018648405.1 Candidatus Scalindua sp. | reverse complement strand
GTTCAATTGAACAGATAGAAAATATAGTATTGAAGGCTCACAAAGGCACTCCGGTATATATTAAGGACGTTGCAAAGGTGGTAATAGGACATGAAATTCGTCGGGGAGCAGTAACCGCCGGGGGCCAGGGAGAGGTCGTTATGGGGCTTGGTTTTGCCATAATGGGTGAGAATAGCAAGAAGATAACTGAGGGGTTAAAGAAGAGCCTTGAGGATGTTCGCAAGTCCCTGCCAGAGGATGTAGAGGTGGAAATTGTTTACGATCGTACTGATCTAATACAAACCGTAATCAGTACAGTAAAGCATAATTTGGCTTATGGGGCAATACTTGTAGTTCTTGTATTATTTGTGATGTTGGGTAATTTTCGAGCTGGCTTACTTGTTGCAATTGCAATTCCGATATCACTACTTTTCGCTATTTTCGGCATGTATGAATTCTCTATAGCTGCCAGTCTATTAAGCATGGGGGCTATTGACTTTGGTATTATTGTCGATGGTTCTGTGGTAATGACAGAAATAAATATGCGGAAATTAAACGAGAGACAGCGGCAACTGGCAAGGCCGTTGACAAATATGGAACGTATTCAGAGTATAGCTGAATCCGGTAAAGAGGTCATCCGTCCCATTATATTTGGTATGGGTATTATCATAATTGTCTTTCTCCCTATCCTTACACTGGAGGGTATTGAAGGAAAGATGTTCCGGCCAATGGCATGGACTTTTATTTTTGCAATGGTTGGGGCGCTTGCAATTGCCATATTGCTCTCTCCAATATTGTCTTATTATTTTTTACCTAGAAAAATAAGAGAAAAAGAGAGTTTTGTTGAACGCATCGTAAACAGAGGTTACGCAACAGCACTTACGACAATACTTACGCTACGATATAAATATGTACTTTTCGGTGTTGTCTCTATCTTACTAATAGGGACTGCCTTTATAGGTACAAGGTTGGGTGGTGAATTTATACCTAAACTTAATGAAGGCGCAATCAGTATTAATACTATACGTCTAGCCGGCGTATCTATTGAGGAAGCAGTTGCATACAATTCCCGAATAGAAAAACTGCTCCTTGAACACTTTCCAGATGAGATTAGACACATTTGGAGCCGGATCGGTGCAGCAGAAGTAGCCACAGATCCAATGGGTATAGAACTTACAGACATTTTTATCACACTTAATTCCAGAGACGAATGGAAACGTGCAAGAACACAGGCTGAACTAATCAAGCAAATGGAAGAGGAACTTGAAGACTTGCCTGGCATAAACATGATCTTTACCCAACCCATTGAAATGCGCTTGAACGAGATGGTTAGCGGCATCAGGTCAGATGTGGGTATTAAGATTTATGGGGACAACTTTGAAGAACTGGTGCGTCTCAGCAATAGGGTACAGGAAATTCTTAAGACTGTCGATGGTGTATCAGACATTGCTGGAGAGCAGATTACAGGACAACCTACCCTTCAAGTATCTGTTAATCAGGAGCAGATCGCAAGATATGGTATCCCTGCAAGCAACGTGCTTGATCTCATTAAAACGGTTGGTGTTCATCAGGTAGGCGATGTCTTTGAAGGGCAGAGGAGATTTCCACTTGTAGTCAGGTTGCCAGATAAACAACGCACAGATGTAGAAGCCCTGGCAAACACACTGATCCCCACTGAATCTGGAAAACTCTTGCCGCTTCGCACTTTAGCCGAAGTCAGGGAGACAGAAGGTTATTCAACTATAAATCGGGAATGGGGCCGTCGTTTAATAAAGATACAATGCAATGTCAGGGACAGGGATATCGCCTCTTTTGTGAATGAAGCACAAGCTCGCATTGAGAGTGACTTGAGTTTGCCAGAGGGGTATGTAATCGAGTGGGCAGGCCAATTTGAACATCTGCAACGTTCAAAAGTTCGTTTTATGATTGTTGTGCCAATAGCGCTTTTACTAATATTTCTTATGCTGTACTTCAGTCTGAAAAATCTTGTTGATGTATTAATTATTTATACAGGGATTCCATTTGCGTTTATAGGTGGTGTTTTTGCTCTATGGGGACGAGGTATGCCTTTCAGTGTAAGTGCAGCTGTTGGTTTTATTGCCTTGAGTGGTATTGCCGTTCTTAACGGTCAGATTTTGGTATCCACTATCAGGATGTTAAGGGAGGATGGTCTTGTTTTAGGAGAAGCGGTTAAGGGGGCTGCTAAACAGCGTTTACTTCCGGTAATGGCAACTGCTATAACTGATGCGATAGGTTTTATGCCAATGGCTATTTCAACTGGTGTTGGTGCCGAAGTTCAGCGTCCACTTGCTACAGTTGTAATTGGTGGCGTAATTACTTGCACGTTGCTAACCTTGTTCGTACTTCCGGCATTGTATATTTCTATCGGAAAGCAAAGAGTTGTTTCATAGCCACTCTTGCAATGTAATAGAGAAAATTCAAAAACACTTTTTTTGTCAGGGGTGGGTTCGGGCTAATTCCTTGCTGATTGGATGTGACTGATCTTGGATGGACAGGTCATTCTGCTGAACTGCCGT
The DNA here is from genome assembly GCA_018648405.1 of Candidatus Scalindua sp. Lineage (GTDB taxonomy): Bacteria > Planctomycetota > Brocadiia > Brocadiales > Scalinduaceae > Scalindua. The sequence continues at coordinate 853 of JABGRF010000247.1, read as the reverse complement.
AAATCACGCAAGTTGATTAATCTGAAACTCATAAATCATTAATAAATTATTTAAATTGACAAAATCCTTCCTTATGCTATTTTTGAATAATTAATTTTTTTTAGATCACAGTCACTCATTAAATATGTTTAAGAAAACAATCAAGAACAGATGCTATGTGATCCTGATATTGTTCGCATTTTGTTTATCAAGTGCGACTTTAGGCAGTACTCTGCTATTTGGATCTGATGCACATTTTCATCAAGATAATGTGCATGTTCATCATACTGAGAAGGATCATGGTCTTGGCGGGTCAGACCATAAAGACGCAGACATAATCATGTATCTTGATTATGTTATGGTTAATTCCTCTAATCAGGTTAACATTTTTTCCTGCCACAATTCTTTTTCACATTCTTATAATTCACCGACTTACTCTTATAATTTGGTTAACATCCATTCTGTATTTTCTCATTATTCAAACAAGTGTAGGTACTGCACTCATGATCTGTATCAACTCAAATCAGCATATCTGATTTAGGCAATTCATTCTGCCATTCTCTGCTTTTTCGAATTCATTACTTACACGATCCATTTAATCTGATGGTATCTGTCCATTCATTCTTACTCCAGACTGAAGATGTTTTGCAGTAAGGGTATTAGGTCTATTTGTGATGATGACCACAAGCAGAGGCGTCAAATCAACGACATATACACAGCTTTTATACACACTTTTTTTCTATTATTAACAAGAGGTAATTGCCATGACCATGCAAAAATTATTATGCTTATCCATACTTATGCTCTCAGTATGTTATGTTGCGATATGTTCTGATAGGGCCTTGTTGCAGTCTCATGCACAGGAATCAAATAC
>JABGRF010000112.1 GCA_018648405.1 Candidatus Scalindua sp. | reverse complement strand
TAAAACAGTGTAAGTTGGTTGAAGGTCATGGTTTAGAAGGTGATGCTCATGCCGGTGACTGGCACCGTCAGATCAGCCTGCTTTCTAAAGAGGGCAGGAAGTCGATGGAAGATAAAGGGGCAAAGCTCGATTCTGGCGACTTTGGAGAGAATTTGCTGACAGAGGGCGTGGATTTTTCTGACGTTGAGGTTGGGAGCGAGTTGCAGCTTGGAGAGGATGCGTTGGTAAGGGTTACGCAAATTGGTAAGGTTTGCCACGATAAATGTAATATCTATTATCAGGTGGGTGATTGCATTATGCCCAGAGAAGGTATATTTGCTGAAGTATTAAAGGGTGGCGAAATTAAAGTTAATGATTATATAGGGTTCGTAAATGATAAAAGCAGCGGTTCTGACAATTAGTGACAAAGGCTCAAGGGGCGAAAGAGAAGACAAGAGTGGAGAGGTGATCAAGGAGAAGTTGCGCCTCATTAAAGCAGAAGTGGTCACATATGAGATCGTGCCTGATGAACGGGATATCATATCTGAGAAACTCAGGAGCTTTGCTGAAAGTGCGAATTTGATACTGACAACAGGTGGAACCGGAGTCAGTCCCAGGGATGTAACTCCAGAAGCAACAAAAGACGTAATTGAAAGGGAGTTGCCAGGTTTTTCTGAAGCAATGAGAGCAGAGAGTTTTAAGGTTACTCCAAGATCTATTGGATCACGGGCTGTGTCGGGGATGTATAAAGATACGTTGATAATTAATCTTCCCGGAAGTCCAAAAGCTGTTGCAGAATGTTTGGGTGTGGTTTTGGATGCGATACCACACGTTATTGAGGTGGCAAAAGGTAAGGTATCTGATTGTGGCAAGGATGTGCATCATAGACATCACAATCATACCCATTAAGCAGTTTATAATAGGTTCGAAATGACATTTCAGGAAATCATACTAAATCTTCAAAAATATTGGTCAGACAAAGGGTGTGTAATAATGCAGCCTTACGATATAGAGGTTGGCGCAGGCACCTTTAATCCGTCGACTTTTCTTAAGGTGCTTGGCGATAAACCGTGGAAGTGTGCTTATGTCGAGCCTTCGAGGAGGCCAACTGACGGTCGGTATGGTGAAAATCCAAACAGGCTTCAGCACTACTATCAGTTCCAGGTAATCATTAAGCCTTCGCCGGACGATTCAAAAGCTTTGTATCTGGATAGCTTGCGCACCCTCGGAGTTGATTTGGTTGCGCACGATATTCGATTTGTAGAGGATGACTGGGAATCGCCTACTTTAGGGGCAACCGGCCTTGGTTGGGAAGTGTGGCTCGACGGTATGGAAATAACGCAATTTACATATTTCCAGCAGGTCGGAGGTATAGAGCTGGATGTGATATCGCTTGAGCTGACTTATGGCCTCGAAAGAATAGCCATGTTTATCCAGGAGAAGGAATCTGTTTACGATCTGGAATGGGTAGACGGATATACCTACGGTGATATACATAAAATAGATGAGGTGCAGTTCTCCAGGTACAATTTTGAAGCCGCAGACACATCCATGTTGCTAAAGCAATTCGATATGTACGAACAGGAGTGCAAAAAATTACTGAAAGACGGTATCGTCATCCCTGCATATGATTACGTTCTTAAGTGTTCGCACGCATTTAACCTGCTGGACGCGAGAAAATCAATTGGTGTGGCACAGCGCACGAGATATATTGGGCGAGTCAGGGGTATGGCAAAAGGATGCGCAGAGGGTTATTTAAAATTGATCAACGGTTCAGAGCAAGATGTTGAAAGTGTGGATGCTTAGCCGGGATTGAATGTTCTATTATATTTCCTGCCACCAACTTCAAGGCCTTTCACCTTTTTTTCTTTGCGGTAGGAGATGTTCTTTCTTGTGGTACGGAGGCTCTTTTATCAGGACTGTCTGTTGTCTGTTTCATCATGCCCTTTAGCTTACCAACAATATTTTCAAATTGATTATTATCTGCAAATTCGATAGTAATTCTTCCTTTTCCGTTTTTCTCTACTATAGAAACCTTTGTCCCTACAATCTTTCTTAGCCCATCTTCCAGGTCCAGAATATGTGGAGACTTAGTTGAAGTTGGCTTAGGTTTTCCGCCAGAAGTCTCCTCCGTAGAAGGCAAAGGGCCTTTTTTGCCAGAAACGATTAGCTCTACATCACGAACCGAGAGGCCGTCGGTTGCAATCTTTTCGCCCAGTTCTATCTGTTTTCCCTGATCCTTAAGAGATAGAAGGGAACGGGCATGTCCCATTGAAATTGTTCCACGTGAAACAAAGCCCTGTACCTCTTTGGGCAGATCAAGCAAACGAATGGTGTTTGCTACAGTGGATCTGTCCTGCCCCACCTTTATTGCTATCTGCTCTTGTGTCAGTCCAAAGTTAATTTTCAATTCAGAATAAGCGGTGGCCTTTTCCATGGGATTCAGGTCTTCTCTCTGGATATTTTCTACCAGTGCCAGTTCAATAGTCTTAAGACTATCGGCTGTCTTTACGATTGCAGGGATCTGTTTTAGCCCCAATTGTGTCGACGCTCTCCAGCGCCGTTCTCCTGCTATTATTTTATATCCTTTGCTTGTAGGACGTACAATGATTGGTTGTAATATGCCGTGTTCTTTTATAGAGCTTATCAGGGTTTCCATTTGGGATTGGACAAACTGTTTGCGTGGTTGTGCTTCGTTTGGCTGGATATCTGCCAGATTGAGCCGCATGATTTTTTCGCTTGCTTCGATGCCAATGGCATCGCCAAGTAGAGATTCCAGGCCGCGCCCAAGGTTTTCTTTTTTAGTCATTTTTATCTCTTTTGTCAGTATTTGTGTTGAAAATATTTCTGTTTATATAAGTGAAGGTACTTAGTAGCAGATTGTGATATGAAGTTCAAGTGAAATATTAAAGATTGACAAAAGCAGGGGTGGTTCATAAGGGGCCTATTGGATGAGCGAGAAATGTTTTTTTTTCTTGATATATGTAAAGAGATTTGTATGTTCTCTTGTGTGGGCGTGGCGATACTAAAACTGTTTTCTAGTATCGAAACTGTCTTTGAATCGAAGAGTCTGTTCTGCCGGCTGTGGAAATATTAAATCTCTTGTGATGCTTTTAATCTTAGCTTGTCCGGAGGTCACTATTTTACAGGTTGTCCGAGAATAAGCAAAAGCGCCATTATTGTCATTCTGGATTTATTTCAGAATCCTTAGTATTAAGTGCTTATGTTAGTAATAGATTCCGGATCAAGTCCGGAATGGCAATTCTCAGGCAACCTGTTTAAAAGTGAATCTGTAAGAACTGGTGTCATCTCTATTTTATAATCTATTTTGGTTAAGACTTCTTAATAATGAATATTCTCGTTCCGTTAGTTTTTAGCAGCTTCAGGGAAATTGTCA
>JABGRF010000113.1 GCA_018648405.1 Candidatus Scalindua sp. | reverse complement strand
GTATTTGATTCCTGTGCATGAGACTGCAACAAGGCCCTATCAGAACATATCGCAAAATAACAGACTGCGAGTATAAGTATGGATAAGCATAATAATTTCTGCATTGTCATTACCTCTTGTTAATAATAAAAAAAGTGTGTATACAAGCTGTTTGTATAGTGTTGGCTTGCCGCCTCTGCCTGTCCTTTTCATTACAGATTGCCCTAATCTCAGTACTGCAAAACATTTTCAGCCCAGAGTAAGAATGAATGGACAGATACCATCAATCAAGTGGATCATGTAAGAATGGATTTGTAAAAAACAGAGATAGCAGAATGAATTGTCTAAATCAGATACGCTGATTTGAGTTGATACAGATCATGAGTGCAAAAACTACACTTGTTTGGATAATGCAGGGTTGCTGAAAAACTGTTAGACAAATCAAAACCGTAATCTGCCAAGTTGTAGAAAAGAAGATAAGAATTGAGACTGGAAAATATGTTAACCTGATTGGCGGAATTGACCACTACATAATCAAGATTCAAGATTACGCCTGCGTCCTTATGGTCTGACCCTCCAAGACCATGATCCTTATCAGTATGATGAACATGCACATTACCTTGATGAAAATGTGCATCAGATCCAAATAGCAGAGAACTACCGAAAGTCGCACTTGATATACAAAATGCAAACAATATTATCAACACGTAGCATCTGTTCTTGATTGTTTTTCTAAACATATTTAATGGGAGACAGTGGTCTAATAAAAAATATATCATTCGAAAGTAGCATAAGTAAGGATTTTGTCAATTTAAATAATTTAATCTATTTTGATTGATAATAAAGTCTATATATCATGAATCAATTTGTAAGAGTAGCTATGTAACAACTCTTTGCTTTCCGATAGAAATATACAATGCTGGAAGTACAAACAATGTTAGCAAAGTGCAAGTAATTACACCACCAATTACAACTGTAGCAAGTGGACGCTGAACTTCGGCACCAACACCAGTTGAAATAGCCATTGGCATAAAACCTATCGCATCAGTTATAGCAGTTGCCATTACCGGAAGTAAACGCTGTTTAGCAGCCCCCTTAACCGCTTCTCCTAAAACAAGACCATCCTCCCTTAACATCCTGATAGTGGATACCAAAATCTGACCGTTAAGAACGGCAATACCACTCAAGGCAATAAAACCAACAGCTGCACTTACACTGAAAGGCATACCTCGTCCCCATAGAGCAAAAACACCACCTATAAACGCAAATGGAATCCCTGTATAAATAATTAATACATCAACAAGATTTTTCAGACTGAAGTACAGCATAAGAAATATTAGTAAAAGCGCTATTGGCACAACAATCATAAAACGAACTTTTGAACGTTGCAGATGTTCAAATTGGCCTGCCCACTCGATTACATACCCCTCTGGCAAACTCAAGTCACTCTCAATGCGAGCTTGTGCTTCATTCACAAAAGAGGCGATATCCCTGTCCCTGACATTGCATTGTATCTTTATTAAACGACGGCCCCATTCCCGATTTATAGTTGAATAACCTTCTGTCTCCCTGACTTCGGCTAAAGTGCGAAGCGGCAAGAGTTTTCCAGATTCAGTGGGGATCAGTGTGTTTGCCAGGGCTTCTACATCTGTGCGTTGTTTATCTGGCAACCTGACTACAAGTGGAAATCTCCTCTGCCCTTCAAAGACATCGCCTACCTGATGAACACCAACCGTTTTAATGAGATCGAGCACATTGCTTGCAGGAATACCATATCTTGCAATCTGCTCCTGATTAACAGATACTTCAAGGGTGGGTTGTCCTGTAATCTGCTCTCCGGCAATGTCTGATACACCATCGACAGTCAGAAGAATTTCCTGTACACTATTACTGAGACGCACCAGTTCCTCAAAATTGTCTCCATAAATCTTAATACCCACATCTGACCTGATGCCGGTAACCATCTCATTCATGCGCAATTCAATAGGTTGGGTGAAGATCATGTTTACACCGGGCAAATCTTCAAGTTCTTTCTCCATTTGATTGACTAGCCCAGCCTGAGTTTTTGCGCGTTTCCAATGGTCTCTGGGATTAAGTGTGATAAAAATGTCTGTTAGTTCTATACCCATTGGATCTGTGGCAACTTCAGCTGCACCAATCCGGCTCCAAATGTGTCTAATCTCATCTGGAAAGTGTTCAAGGAGCAGTTTTTCTATTCGGGAATTGTATGTAACTGCTTCTTCAATCGATACGCCGGCCAGGCGTATAGTATTAATACAGATTGCGCCTTCATTAAGCTTAGGTACAAATTCACCACCCAACCTGGTTCCTATAAAGGCAGTCCCTATTAGCAAGATAGAGACAACACCAAATAGCACATATTTATATCTAAGCGTGAGTATTGTCGTAAGCGCGGTTGTGTAACCTCTGTTTAAGATGCGTTCTACAAAACTCTCTTTTTCTCTTATTTTTTTAGGTAGAAAATAGTAAGACAATATTGGAGAGAGCAATATGGCAATTGCAAGCGCCCCAACCATTGCAAAAATAAAAGTCCATGCCATTGGCCGGAACATCTTTCCTTCAATACCCTCCAGTGTAAGGATAGGGAGAAAGACAATTATGATAATACCCATACCAAATATAATGGGACGGATGACCTCTTTACCGGATTCAGCTATACTCTGAATACGTTCCATATTTGTCAACGGCCTTGCCAGTTGCCGCTGTCTCTCGTTTAATTTCCGCATATTTATTTCTGTCATTACCACAGAGCCATCGACAATAATACCAAAGTCAATAGCCCCCATGCTTAATAGACTTGCAGCTATAGAGAATTCATACATGCCTACAATAGCGAAAAGCATTGATATTGGGATTGCAATTGCGACAAGTAAACCAGCGCGAAAATTGCCCAACATCACAAATAATACAAGAACTACAAGTATTGCTCCATAAGCCAGATTATGCTTTACTGTGCTGATTACTGTTTGTATTAGATCAGTACGATCGTAAACAATTTCGACCTCTATATCCTCTGGCAGGGACTTGCGAACATCTTCAAGACTTTTCTTCAATCCTTCAGTTATCTCTTTGCTATTCTCACCCATTATGGCAAAACCAAGCCCCATAACAACCTCTCCTTGACCCCCGGCAGTTACTGCACCCCGACGAATTTCATGTCCTATCGCCACTTTTGCAACGTCCCTAATATAAACGGGAGTGCCTTTATGAGCCTTCAATACTATATTTTCTATCTGTTCAATTGAACTAACCCTGCCCCGTCCATGTACAAGCAGGGACTGCCCTGCTGATACTACGCGTCCACCACCTACGTTATGATTATTTTGAGCAAGCGTTTCAAATACATTGTCTAGAGTTAGATTGTGTTTTATCAGAGACTCAGGCAAAA
>JABGRF010000155.1 GCA_018648405.1 Candidatus Scalindua sp. | reverse complement strand
TTGGCATTTAATTTTCCTCCTCATTAGGATTCGAATTATTAATGCTGTTTTGTGAAGCTTTGTAACTTACGGCAAGCCCCGCACCAACAGGCTTACCCTTCATCAACCAATTGCCAGTTCCCTGTTTTTTTGCCCAATCTAAATCTACAAAAGCGCTTCCATATGATTCAAAATACTTGTCAGTTTCTATATCCTTATACTTGGCAAAAATTATTGCATCAGCGCCCACCTCAACAGCCTGATCCCTCATGAGCTTATTTATCATCTTCTCCGTTAATGTGTCATTTCCAAAAACAAAGGCGACTCCAATTCTCTCGTAGACCAAATCAGAGTCTCCCGATGATATCGGAATTACAACACTCTCACTCTTTGGCAGATGCTCGTTATTAGATATCCTGGCAAAATTAGTACTCGTACAACCAACAGAAGGCAATACGAGCAAAAAAAGTATCAGCACATATTTATGGATTTTCATTCACTACCCGGCCTTATTTATAGCTTTCTGTCTGTAAACATCACAAGTTATTTGATTCTAGAGAAGTCAACCTCATACGTCTCATCCCCAAAATCCTTTAATATCATAATCGTTGTCATTTTCTCCAAATCGAGTTTTGCATACGGAAAGCTTACAGAATAGAAAGCGGCATGGCCATTTGCACTCTTTTTGGACATATCAGGCCTCAACATCCTTACTGATTCTATTATCCTGCCATCCTGGCTCAATTTGATTTTGAAAATATCTTCACCGCCTCTATAACTGATTGTTAACACGTCTGACCCCATCATTGCATGCGCATCTTCCTCTTTAAAGGTTTTTCTTGCCTTTCTCTTCATCGCCGCCATTACCGCAAGATCAACCAGTTTAGTTTTTATCAGACCGCCACCATAATTTGGCCAGTTACCAAAAATTGCAGATTTTACAAGATCTGTCTCGAATATTTTCTTACCCGGATTTTTTTCTCCAAGCTTAATTGTCTCTTCAATCCGCTCTTTAATTGGATTTAATTCAATACCATAAGAGACACCGGAGAGTGCAACGCATATAATCAAAACAAGTAAGAACATGGAACAACTTATACTCTTCTTCATCCTTCTTTAAACCCTCCTTTCAAAAACGGTTTTCAGCTAAGAAATCAAGAAATCAGTTGATTTTTCAGGTACACTAAAGTACTGGGGAGTGTATCACTTTGACAATATGCTGTCAATGTTTGATGTCAGAATATGCACCGAGATATATGTAAAGCGCTACATCCAACTTGACATTATATTACAAATAAAATAGAATTTTATTATATAAATTTAAGAGGTGATAATTTGATCACAAGAAGAAGATTTCTAAAGACTGGTATCGTCGGGACTTGTGCATTTTGCACAAGTTACACACCATTCGTATCTGCATCCAATGCTTCAGATTCGTATAAGGAAGAGTTTCCTGTAAAGGAGGCGATGTATTATAAGAAGCTTCCGGAAGATCGTGTAGAGTGCGAACTCTGTCCCAGAGGTTGTAAGATAGCAGATCTTGAAAGAGGTTATTGCGGGGTAAGGGAAAACCGTGATGGGAAATACTATACGCTGGTCCATTCCCGCGTATGCTCTCTAAACGCTGACCCTATTGAAAAGAAACCTCTATTCCACTATTTACCCGGTACAAAAGCGTATTCGATAGCAACAGCAGGATGTAATATAGAATGCAAATTTTGCCAGAATTGGCAGATATCACAATTTCGTCCGGAGCAGATAGACAGTATTAAGATCACACCCGATGAAGTGGTAAAATTCTCACAGGAGCGAAAGTGTGAGACTATAGCCTTCACATATTCCGAACCCGTAGTTTTCTATGAATATATGTATGATATTGCAAGACATGCGAAACGGGAAGGTGTTGGAAGTGTTATGATTTCTAACGGATACATAAAGAAAGAACCTTTAGTTAAATTATGCAGTGAATTAAGCGCTGTCAAAATAGATTTTAAGGCATTTACAGAAAAATTTTATAAAGAGACCTGTAGTGGTGAGTTAAAACCTGTACTTGAAACCCTTATGACATTAAAAGAGACAGGCATATGGTTCGAAGTTGTCATGCTCATGGTACCAACACTGAATGACAGCGAAAAAGAGCTCAGGGATATGTGCAAATGGATAAACGATAACCTTGGTCCTGATGTACCCATCCACTTCACACGTTTTCACCCTACATACAAGATAAAGAACCTTCCACCCACACCCATAAAGACATTAGAAATGGCAAGAAACATTGCACTGGATGCCGGCTTGAACTTCCCCTATACAGGTAATGTACCAGGTCATCACGGGGAGAGTACATACTGTCCAGGCTGTAAGAAGGCAGTCATAAAGAGAGTGGGATTTACAATCCTTGAGAATAACCTGAAGGGAAATGAGTGCGGAAATTGTGAGCATCCAATACCAGGAGTGTGGCATTAAGTACACCAACTGAGGACATTTCCAATTAAATTAATTGGACACAGATGAACACAGATCATGAAGATTTCAAATATAAGAAATTAACGGAAAGCGACAGAAGCTGAAGCTGAGCTTTTACTAAATTTTGGACCAAAGCCGGATTCCAACCGAAAGGTTTTTGATAATATAAGAAAATAGTTATCTGTTTTTATCTGTGCTAATCTGTGTCCTATTTAACTTCTTACAACATATTACCATGATTACATTTTTTATAAAACTTGCTAAAAACATCTTTAGTGTATTCCTAAATATCCTGCCTATTCTGGTAGTAGTTACATCCTTTCAGTTATTTGTTATTAAGCAACCATTTCCGGACCTTGCTGCCACTATTTCAGGTATGGTTTTTGTTTTAGTTGGATTATTCCTCTTTATACAAGGCCTTGAGATTGGTCTGTTTCCACTCGGTGAGAAAATGGCTTTTCAATTCTCTGCCAAGGGGAATATCTGGTGGCTGCTTCTTTTTGGATTTACAATCGGATTTGCCACTACAATTGCAGAACCGGCCTTGATTGCCGTTGCTAAGAAGGCAGGCGAAATAGCGGCTGAGGCAAATGCTATTCAACACACAAGTGAATCGATCGCAAACTACGCCTTCGGACTTCGAATGACTGTTGCATTTTCAGTAGGATTAGCAATTGCCATAGGAGTATTCCGTATAGTAAAAGGCTGGTCAATCCAATGGTTTATTATCACAGGATATATTTGTGTTTCTATCATGACAGCCTTTGCACCTGAAGAGATTGTTGGAATAGCTTATGATTCCGGAGGTGTTACGACATCAACAATTACCGTTCCTTTAGTAGCCGCACTTGGAGTGGGCCTGGCTTCCTGTATAAGAGGGAGAAGTCCCATAGTCGATGGTTTCGGGTTGATTGCATTTGCAAGCTTAACCCCTATGATTTTTGTAATGCTGTACGGATTTATAATTTATTGATT
>JABGRF010000114.1 GCA_018648405.1 Candidatus Scalindua sp. | reverse complement strand
ATTGATGAGGAATTCCCTGAATGGGAAACATTTATATCAGCAACTACAAATACAGGATTTTCAGTCGCTGAGAAAACGTTCTTAAACAAAAATATCTTTTATTTCCCTCTCGATCTAAGCTGGGTAACAAAAAAAGTTATTCTAAAAAAGAAGCCAAGGTTTATTCTCCTGATCGAACTTGAAATATGGCCAAATTTTTTAATATCAGCTTTTAAAAAAAATATCCCCGTCATCATTGTTAACGGAAGGATATCCAATAAATCTGTTAAGGCGTACCGCACTATCAGTCGTATTTCAAAGGATTTTCGAAATAGCCTGACCAGTGAATTGAATGTTTTTTGTGCCAGAACAGAGTTTGACGCACAGCGTTTTCGAGATTTGGGCATACCCGGTAAACAAATCTTTGTTACCGGTACAATGAAATATGACAATATTCCAACCCATATTGATAAAAATATCAGTAAGGAGCTGGTGAAGTTATTCCATATTGATGATGATGATTTAATACTTGTAGGCGGGAGCACACATGCGGGCGAGGAAGAGATCTTAATAAGGGTCTTTGAAAGGTTGAATAAAGTCTATCCTAATCTAAAATTAATCTTAGCGCCAAGACATGTTGAAAGAACCAGAGAGGTTTCCAGGTTAATAGAAAAAACGGGATTTGTTCCAGTACTGAAAACTGAGGCAGAACGCTCCGGTTATAAATGGCAAAATACAAAGAGAGAAATCATATTAATTGATACTGTCGGTGATTTAGAAAAGGTATATTCTATATCAAATTTTGTTTTTGTTGGAAAGAGCCTTGTGCCATCCGGAGGTCAAAATATGATGGAACCGGCAGGGATGGGAAACCCGGTAATATTTGGTCCACATACATATAATTTCGAAGAGGAAGTAGATCTCCTTCTAAAAAACAGTGCAGCCAAAGTAGTTAAAACAGAAGAAGAACTCTTCGAAACAGTTGAATTTTTTATCAAAAATCCTGACGCGGCAAAAGAGATGGGGCTTAAAGCACAAAAGGTAGTTAATGGAAAAAGAGGTGCAACAGAAAGAAATATAGAGATACTAAGAGAGATTATAAAGAACTAACCCCTCTATTTGTCTTGTGAGGGAAAAAAGTAACGGAAGATTTAAAGCAGTTTTCAAACTGTCATCTTATGTTTTATTTATGACAATTCATCAAAAGAGATTGAATTTTAACAAGAATTTAGGAAAGGGAAAGAGGATCAAATGAAAAAAGGAAACCATTTATTTACTTCTGAATCAGTATCTATGGGGCATCCTGATAAGATAGCCGACCAGGTATCCGATGCCGTATTGGATGCAATCCTGGCACAGGATCCAACGTCACGTGTTGCGTGCGAAACACTGGTAACAACTGGAATGGTAATGATTGCCGGAGAGATAACAACTAAGGCTACTATAGATATACAGCATATCGCCAGACAGACTATCAAGGATATAGGTTACACTGACTCATCAATGGGCTTTGACTATGAAACATGTGCTGTTATGACGACACTTGATAAACAGTCTCCGGATATTGCACAGGGTGTCTCAGAAGGAGAAGGCCTGCACAGCGAGCATGGTGCGGGAGACCAGGGTATGATGTTCGGCTTTGCCTGCAACGAAACAGAGGAATTAATGCCTCTCCCAATCTGCATGGCTCATCGTTTAGTCAAGAAACTTGCAGAGGAGAGACAGGACGGAGATCTTGGCTATCTCAGACCTGATGGAAAGTCACAGGTAACTGTTGAATATGAAGGTAGCAAGCCTATAAGGGTGGACGCGGTTGTTATTTCATCCCAGCATGCTCCGGACGTTTCTCATGATCAACTGAAGAATGACATAATTGAAAAGGTAGTAAAAAAGGTAATTCCTGCAGACATGCTGGATGATAAGACCAAATACTACATAAATCCAACGGGCCGTTTCGTAGTTGGCGGACCACAGGGAGACTGTGGTTTAACCGGCAGAAAGATCATTGTTGATACTTATGGCGGTAGAGCGAGACATGGTGGCGGAGCATTTTCCGGAAAAGACCCGTCCAAGGTTGACCGCAGTGCCGCCTATGCTGCACGTTATGTTGCCAAAAATGTAGTGGCTGCCGGTCTTGCAGATGCTTGCGAAGTTCAATTGTCTTATGCGATTGGTGTTGCCAAACCTATGTCAGTTCTGATTCTAACGGAAAATACAGCTAAAATTCCGGAAGCAAAGATAGAAGAGCTAGTCGAGAAACATTTTGATCTTACACCAAAAGGTATCATAGATCATCTGCAGTTGAGAAGACCTATTTACCAGGTTACGGCTAGACACGGTCATTTCGGAAGATCGGAAGATTCCTTCTCATGGGAAAAGACTGATAAAGCAGATATACTAAGAAAAGATGCAGGACTATAATAGGTAACCAGATTTAAGTTCTGTTTGTAAGTACTATTTCAAGAGGAGTGGGGCAGACGTCAGTACGCCCCACTCCATCTATGAAGATCCATGTAAAAATAAATAGGACCGCAACGACAGCCTCTTTTTTTCCACAAGTTGCACATCAACGGGATTATTTCAATGGCAACATTAGTAAAAACAATAAATATCCTTACCTCCACCTGGTCTAAAATTATTATTACAATGATCCTGGCACTATCATTTTATTCATCAGTATATGCTCAGGAGGTACTGTGGGAAAAACTGAACGGTAAAGCCAAAACACTATTTAAGCAGAAGAGGTTTCCGGATGCACTAAGTGTGGCTGAAGAGGCATTAAAGGTTGCAGAAGATACATTTGGCCCCGACCATCCAAAAGTAGCAATATCATTGAACTATATCGCTGAACTTTACGTAATCAAAGGTACATATGCCGAAATTGAGCCACTGTATAAACGGGCATTGGAGATAAATGAAAAAGCCCTTGGCTCTGACAACCCTGATGTTGCAATATCCTTAAACAATCTGGCAGAACTCTATTACAACCAGGGAAGATATAAAGAAGCAGAACCTCTTTACAGGCAGGCTTTGAATATATTGAAACAGACTCTTGGCTCTGACCACCCGGAGGTTGCTATTACATTGGAAAATATGAGAGCCCTATACAAAAAGATGGGCAAGGACGAATGGACAGAGTAATTATACGAGAATGCGGAGTCATAGCAGAAAACCAAATTTGATGATTAGACGTAGAAGATAAAGCCTTTAAATAAAAAAAGCACAGGAAACTAACGTTCCTGTGCTTTTTTTTTGGTAACCCTACCCTTGAAAAAACCTTTTAATATCGATAAGTCTCAGGCTTAAATGGACCTTCGATTGGAGTACTGATATACTCAGACTGTTGTTGTGTCATATGAGTAATCACTCCACAAAAACCTTTAACCATTTCCGCGGCAACCTCTTCATCCAGTTTCTTTGGAAGAACCTTTACGTAAATAGGTTC
>JABGRF010000142.1 GCA_018648405.1 Candidatus Scalindua sp. | reverse complement strand
TTTGTCCTAGTGCTTCTTCGGTTGTGTATCCGGTAATTCTTGTAAAAGCAGGGTTTACAAATTCAATCGTACCTTTCAGATCAGTAATCACGATTGCGGCAGGGCTTTGTGTGATCGCTCTCGATAATTTTAATAACTCTTCTTCGGCTCGTACTCGTGTGATGATATTTGCCAGCCGAATGCTAATAAGATTAAGCAAATGTTCTTCCTCTTTCAGAAAAAGTTCCTCGTCTAATTCTGTTTTTTCTTCTAAAGAGAAAACTTCTATCTTCCCAACTTTCTTGCTATGTACCACTATCTCAGCAGATTGCTTCCAGATAGTTTCTCTGAAGTTATTAGTTTGAAATTCTTTGCCATTCAGTGTAATACGTGCGCAAGTAATTTCGGGATATTGCCAGCCTGGCGGAATAAGATTTACAACTCCTTTGAATATTTCATTCAACGTTATATTTTTTTTATCGACTAATGTGGAGATTCCATACAGACAATCTAGTTCCTTAACTCGTTCATTTAGCGCATGTGTTTGTTCTTGCAGCTCCTGATCCACTAACATTCGCTCTGTAATATCACGTACCACAATAAGTAAACGTTTTTTACCACCGATTTTTTCAATACGCCCTGTCACAGAAACAGGAAATCGTTCCCCATTAGCGCGCATATTAATTGTCTCGAAATGTTCGACAGTGAGATCGTCTTCGTCCTGTGCTTCTGTAGACACGGCCCGATTCTCAGGAGGGACCATATCTATAAGTGATTTTGTTAAAAACTCTTCATAAGTCCAACCAAACATCTCGCAAGCTCGTGTATTAACATCAAGGACTTTACCATCGATTGTCTCTACAAGGATAGCGTCGTTAACGCCATTGAAGACACTCCGGAATTGAGATTTAGACTGAAGAAGCTCTTCTTCTGCCTGTTTACGTTCTTTCAATTCTTTCTTTAGGAGGTAATTTACATTGCTTGCCCAGCCAAAAAGCACTCCGGCAATTAATATAAATGTAGATCCCATAACGATACCTGGGGTACCGATATTGCCAATTTCTTGAGTTTTTAGGGAAATAAGTTGAAAATTAAAAAGGAGAAGGACTAAAGAAATGAAAAAACCATATTTTTTGCCATAAAACCATCCTCCAGCAACCGCAGGTAATATAGCAAAGGCAATGGCTATATTGCCTATATTGTCATAAACCATAAAGAAAGAAGCGATGTATGTTAGTGTAAATATTATAAAGATAATAAGTTTTTGCGATTGAGAATGGAGTTCGCTGCGTTTTTTAGGCATATTTACTCTTCAGAGAGCCATCAGGGAAACTTTCCCTGATTATAGAGGGCTCTTTTGGATCCACAACTATTCTTAGTAACCTTTAGTCGAGTGCTTGCCAGGGTTTTTTTGTGAGGGTAATCAAACCCACGGTGTAAAGAATTAGTAGGAATGAGCCTATCGTTGCTAATCTATTTGAAATATTTTGATCTGAAAAAAGCCTCACAACAGATTGCAAACAGATGAAGGCGAGCGTTATGCTCAAATAATGGTGCGTACGCTCTTGCATATCTGAGTAAAGCGCGGCAAAGTACGCCTCCCAGAGCATTTTCTTGCGGCGGAGGGGATTCACTCCGCGCCAGTTGTTATGTATTTTCTCGAAGGGGGATTGTTGATTTATTTTCATTGTTATCAGCGTATTTTTCGGCTTGTTCCGCTAGCTCTTGGCGTTTTTTCTCAGGTATTTTGTCCCAGATACGAGCTAGACGTTTTAAATCAGGATCAATATTTATGGGTGGAAGATTCAGTGTTTCGTAAACTTCGCTCCCAAGTTTTTCAGCTAATAATATAGCTTTTTCCAGAGACGGCTTTGTTTTACCGCTAAGCCAATATGAAAGAACAGGGCGACTCACTCCAATGTAATTTGCAAACTCATCAAGAGTAACTCTTTTCCCTTGTTTTGTTTCAAATTCCTGTATCTTGGCTAGGAGAAAATCAGTAAAGGCAGTCATAATTATTTTAGTGTACATCAAAAGCGCACCTTTTGGTCAATGGTTTGACATGTTGGTAAAAATATGTATAATTTGGTAAATGCTTTTACCAAACAAAGCACGAGTTGATAGCAAAAGGCTTTTTAGATGAATGTAAAAGAGATTGTAGATAGTGCTTTAAAACTTCACGGTGTTAGTCTGAGGGTTTTTGCAGAGCGACTAACAGAGAGTTTACCGAGCGTGGGGTTGAGCCATGCCACAATTATCAATTGGCGCAAGGGTAGCAGCGAGCCTGATACCGATTTCTTGGAGGCGATGCTAGTGGCTTACGAGCCGAGTGATTGGCGGTATGTGTTTGCGCTGGCTTGCTTAGGAGCAAAAAGCCCACTGGTGTGGGGAGAGAATGGGGCGGTTTGGCATATTGGAGTAGCTACAAAAAAACCGCAGGCTGAGTAAGCACTGCGGCTATCGAGGATGAGCGATGCAGTGAGCAGTTGCATCAATCGTTTTCAATGGTAGCAGGATTTGCATTTTGTGACGGTTATTTTCCTTGAAATGAACTTATGAGAAAAAAATAAATAGCATGCCCTTTACCATTAACTGCGAAATCAACTATGTTCCTTTGCCTCCAGAAAAAGAATTGGCATGGCAGTCGGCGCTATTGTGGTTAATGGAGATTATCCAGGAGATTGATGATAGTGATGTTGATTACGGCACGGATGAAGTTTTTAGTCATAGTCGTGATTTACCTGCAGTTCCTGTTGATTTGAGTAAGGATGTGGCTGTGGTTCCATTGCATTCTCGGAATGTTGAGGTATTAGTGAGGGATAACCATGACGCGCATGTCTGATGTACAAGAGGAAAAGCGTGAGCTTTACGAGACAGCAGGTATTGACTTGGCCAGTGCGCTTCTTCTATTAGATACCCAGGTCAGACTGCGTATTGAACAGGCAATCAGGCAAGATGCTCGATTAACAGATTTATTGTTGCCCGCCCTGGACGGGTGTAATCATGTGCTCGAGTTTTTATCTCAGCATAGAGATATTATCGCGTCTGCATGGGAGCAACACCAGGCAGATGGTTGGCGGCTTACGGAGTAGGCCATAGAAAGAATATTCTCTGAGTAATTTCTTGCTATGAATAGATATAAATACTTCGCATAGTAAAACATGCCTGGTATGAAACGATCCGATTGAGCAATTGGATCCAGTTGATTTAGAAAATGGAATTCTACTTTTGAGCGGCGGGAGGGCCTGCTCCAATTTCGAGAAAACAAAAAACGAGGAAGAGCAAATGAATACCTACATTGTAGATTTAAAAAACAGGATCAGAATTGAAAGTATTATCTCGGAGACTGTAGACCTACAACGATACAACGGCCACGGATATACCCGGGGAGCCAAGCGTGGGGTTGGTGAACACAGCCTGGTGGTTAACCTGGATACGCAACGATATTACTGGAATAG
>JABGRF010000115.1 GCA_018648405.1 Candidatus Scalindua sp. | reverse complement strand
CGTTCCATACACAACATTGAAGCAAATTTTAGATTAGCCCTAAGAATTAATCCTTTTTCACTAATTGTAAGATATCCCACCGGAGCGAAGTCATAAAGGCTTATGTATTCGTCGTGGGATTTATTAAGTTCGACGTGAGCGTTGCGTAGTTCTTCATTCTGCATCTCCAGCTCAATCTGATGCACCTGCAGCTCAAGTGCCAATTTGCGAACCTCTTCATCTGGCAGTTTATCTATTGGCTGAGCATCTGCGTTGAGTGCTTTCTCCGCCTTGTTACGAAGATCAGAGTTATTTGTTTTATCAGATTTTTTTTTCTTCATAGCTATGCACTATCAATTCTAAACTAATGTTGTATGTAAGTGAACAAATTTCATACCATTAACGTTTTGTAATAGCATTGGTTTTCCCAAAGATGAATTCATGAAAAATATATTCTGAGACTGTAATGTACAACTACAGCCACTTAAAATCAATATGAAAGCCAGGCAGAAAAGCACAGGAGGCCGCATAGAACAATTCAGAATCTTTCATCGTCAACACATTACAAAAGCTACATGTCCTTAATGTATCTCAGCCTAAGAATTTAAAATATAATTGATAAGTTTCAATATAAACATAAGTTATCTATTGTTAAAATGAAGTGCAGTTTACGAATAAAGTGGAATTATCATAGTAGCGAAAAACAGGCCTAAAATTTACCTTGAAAGCCTCCAGGCAATCCTTTACAAACTCGTTAATTATTTCCAAATCCTTCTTCGACAGCTTGATTCAATAATTCTCACAATTCCATATGCTCTCTTCTGAGACGCCAATTATGTTAGCAACATCAGATTGCATGAGCCTGCTATTCGTTTTTGTTTTACAAATATGCTCACCAATTGTCTTATGGTTGAGAGGATAACCATCTGGATAAGTAAAAGGACGTGCAATACATGCATTATACTTAATGCTAGTATGTAAAGGGTAGCGCAACAACAAGGTTGCTGTGACCCGCCCAAACGTACCGTTCGATAAGGGCGGGCACAAATTGCTTAATTTTAATTGAAATTGATGCTATCTACAGTACAATGAGGAGAGTAGACGTGACATAAAAAAGAACTAACCTGTACAACATAAAAACGGAAAGGATCTAAAAATGAAAATCTCAATTGAAAGCGACACGAGGATAAAAATTATTCCGGAATCAGATCATGAGAAGGAGAGTCTGGATGCGTTATGGAAGCTTGTCATACGCTGCGACACTGATAGTAAGGTATTATGCCCTATTGGCTCTTACATACCGTCGACAGATGATGGGGCGAATTTTGTTATACAGGACCAGTAATCAGATGTGTAGCTTTGAATGATAACTCAAATAAATACTTCTGTTGTAAAGGTTGAATTAAAACCAGGCACAATTCTAAGAGATCAGGAGAAAAAATGTGTCAATACTGATTGATGAACTAAAGAAAGAGCATTCTGAAATTCTTGCCGCACTTAACGAAGTAAAAAAGCTTGGTATTCTCTCTAAAGAAGGACAGGACAAGCTCACAACTTTAGAGGTGAGTCTGCTTGCGCATCTTGAGATGGAGGACGATCAGCTTTATCCGGCTCTCAAAAAAGAGGCGGAGCATAGCAATAGCATAAAAGACACATTAGAATTATTTGCATTGGATATGGAAGGCGTATCGAAAACGGTACAAGAATTCTTCGAAAAATACTCTGATGGATTTTCAGGTACGGATCTTAAAGAACTTTCTAGCGATTTTGAAAACCTTCTTGCAGCCCTCAACAAAAGAATTTGTAACGAAGAAGAGTCACTCTATGAGGAGTATGAAACGCTGGACAGAGCCTAAACGTCTTGCAAATAAAGAGAACCAGAAAAATTACAAAATTCTTTTCCATTCATTCAGTGAAAACAGATTCTCTCTGAATGATATCCAATCCACTCCATAACACTGCCTGATCTCTCAACCATCAATGTACTTTTTTATTTACCATAGGGGAGTAAAGGTAAAAATATGGTCTTTATATGAGAACTGACTACACAAAAGGGCAAAATATTCATCCACATGCCTCTCCCTCTTCCCGACCTGGTAGCAAAAAGGTGATGCTTATCTTTCCCCCAGACTGGTATCCCTCTAAGCCTTATTTGAGTCTACCGACTCTAACCGCTTTTTTGAGAAAAGCCGGACATCATGTCTCCCAAAAGGACGTAAACCTGGAAATGTATGATTGGTTTTTCAGCGAAGATTGCCTGCAATTTATTTTGGGAAAAATCCCTAAACAGCTGCAGAGGCTGAATAAGTTATCGAGAGATCAACGCCTAGCTGACGAAACACTAAAGCTACGACAAGCTCTTCGTGAATGTACCCAGACACATATTACCACGCTTGCCAAAAAAGCAGAGTCTGCCAAAGCCATAGTACATTCACAGGAATTTTATAATGTGGATAAGTTGGAATGGGCTATGAACGTATTTCATGAAGTGATGCGAACCATATCCCTTGTATATTCCCCGGCCAGGATCTGTATGCCCCCCATGGAAACAGACTTAACCTATAAGTTGTTTATATCATCTGATATTCTAACGGCGGTTGAGGACTCACAAGTCAATGTGTACAGAGATGTGTACAACCACATACTTAAGCCTGCTATCGAAGAGGAAAAGCCTGATGTAATTGGAATTTCCATTGCTTTGAGCCAACAGCTCTTCTCTTCTATGACGTTTTGCTCGATGATAAAGGAGCAGTTTCCCGGTATTCATATTACTATCGGTGGAAACACGGTTACACGGTTACGCGACGTATTACCAAAATCCTCCAATCTGTTCTCTCTTTTTGATTCCGTTATCATGCATGAAGGGGAAACTGCATTTTTACAGTTAATCAATGCAATAGGGACAGACCAGGATTTTTCAACAATACCCAACCTCATATATAAAGATTCTTCTGGAATACATACATCTACGGTTACTTCTTCTGAGGATATGTCGACCCTGCCACCACCCGATTTTGATGGCCTCCCTCTTGATAAATATTTTGTCCCGGACAAAATCCTCTCTTATCTTTCCACCCGAGGATGCTATTGGGGTAAATGTGCATTCTGTGATCATGGAGAAGGTTACACAGCAGGGTATAGATCCAAGAGCATAGACCAGATTATTGAGGAAATCAGTTATCTAAAAGATCGATACCACGTAACCCATTTTCATTTTCCCGATGAGTCTTACCCTCCGGCGCTGTTCAAAAAGTTAACGAAAAGATTAATTGAATCTGATCTACAGATCTCATGGTCAACACACTTACGATTTGAAGAGAGTTTGCTGAACAACAAGGTGTGGGAAGATGCCGAAAGGTCGGGGTGCAAGTTTCTGCATATGGGATTTGAAACCGGAAGTGAAAGAGTACTCAGATTGATGGGCAAGGCAACCACAACTAAGCAAATCCAACAAAGCCTGGAAT
>JABGRF010000116.1 GCA_018648405.1 Candidatus Scalindua sp. | reverse complement strand
TTGTTCCAGGGTCTGTGAAATTAATAGGTCTTAACCTAAACGCGTTGGCAAAAGGACCATTTCCATCAGCCTTAGAACCATGACAAGGTCGACAGTTCTGCTGATAAAGATGCTTACCCTCTTCAATACATCTTCTTTTTGTTGCATCATCAGCATGTAAGAAAGGATTTTCCATCTTCTCGAACTCCTGTGGTAATGTAGGATGCTGAATTCTCAGCTCCACAGGAGAAGCAGTACCAGGCACGGTCCCTGAATATACAAACCAACCTACCAGTAAAGGAATAGAAATAATTATCATCTTCTGAAACAGCAATTTAAGTTTATCATTACCTGCAGGCAGAATGAAGCTCAGGAAATTTGCCCACTTGAGATCGCTGGTCGAAACATAAACAAGACAAGCGAGTATTGCGAGAATCATGTACCAGAGCAACAGCGTGCTTGGCGTAGGCATGGTATGATCTTTTCCCAGTAGAATCATGAAAGCATATGGAGCAATCACTTTGATAATGACAAATACTATTAGTACTGCCACCACTACCATTATCATTGAATACGAATTCTTTTTATTTGCCTTATTTTTCTTTGCCATCAAGCTACCTTTTCTACTAGTTACTATCCTATTTCTTATATTTGTTTAATTAACTTTATTTCTGACTTAAAAGAAACAATATAACACCATAAAATTCTTTTGTTGTCAGCATGTCCTGGAAATTACCCGGCATAATAGAGACGTCCTGCTTCTGCATCTGAGCTATCTCATCAGGGTAGAAAACGTATTCCTCCATTGCCCCATCCTCATCAACCATCAAGACCACTTCATCCTCATCCTGACTTACTAAGAGCCCGTTATACGCCATACCATCATTCGTCATGAGATACATTGTTTCAAAACCTTTTACTATTATCTCACTAGGCTTGAGCACTGATTCTATAAGATACTGAGGTGTCTGAACTGCCCCAATTCCTGTAAGATCAGGTCCGACCTTAGAACCCTTTCCGTTTAAGACATGGCACTTAGAACAAGTTACGCCTCTTGATTCATCAAAAAAGACCAACTCGCCCTCTTTTATATCCACATCTATAGGAGGTACCCATGGAGCTACAGCGTCTCCAGATGCTTCAGGTATTTTTTCTGCAAATGTTGCAACTGCCTCTATGTTAGATTCACCTCCCAGTGTCTGCAGATACGTTAGAACTGCTTGTATCTGCTCACGGTTTAGCATGATAGGAGCATCATAAACTTTCGGCATGATATTATCATAACCCTCTACTACGAAAGCAGCGGGATTTACGATTGATTCAACCAGATATTCAAGACCGGAAGACAAACCCGCTTCCTTTGCCCTCTCCTCAGCCCTTGCTGCAAGCCCTTCCTGATTAGGCCCTCTTGTTGCACTTCCGGAAGTACCAATACTATGGCAGGTGTGACATTGTCCGTCACCCCAATATATTTTTTCTCCAGCTTCAGGGTTTATCCCGGTAGCACCACCACCTCCACCGCCACCTCCGGAAAGCCCAGTCACATAGAGACAAACAAACACAAAAAATCCAAGAATACACAGTGTAAATACCACTGATTTTAAGAAACTTTTCATTATTACTTATTTCCTTAATACAACTGCAGATATATTATAAATTGCCCTGCTATAACCACACCTTAAACATGTTTTTCTTTTCTGCCATAAAGACTTCCAAGCCAGAAAACAATGGCAACAAGAGCCAGAAAGAGGAAAACAATTAGAGAGACCACCCAACCCATATAAGCGATACTAGGAGTAAACGCTCCCGCAGATTTATCCTGCATATATCCGTATATATGCCAATTCATCCTTAACCCGGAGCGTATGAATCCCATCAATCCCATAAGCGTCACAATAGCTACACAGAGCAGAAGCAATGCGTACTGAGCTCTGTTCGGAATTTTACCCCATTGTATACCACCAACTTCTTTTGAGTTTTTAAAGAGGAAGACATCAATGACCGTATTAACGATCAGAGTAGAAATTACTATTGATACCTGTGTCACAGAAAGAAATCTTAAAACCATATTTGCCTTTTCCATAAGTACAAATCCGTAGTACCAGAAATATACAACCGATATGGATGCCGCCACAACAAATAACAATGTCTGCGCAAGTTTACCCTTGTTTGCAAACGTGAGAAACAGTGCACAGATAAGTGCAATAATCTGTATCGTTATACAGGTAAGTAGCGGCGACATGTACGGTTTTACTGTTTCACTTAGATCCTGCCCCTTGAGCCCCATTGCATACCATACCAGATAGAGTATAGTGATACCCACTGTTACGACCATTGTAACCCTTGCGCCATTACCGTGACTCTTAAACGGCAGTGTTTCACCTTTGTTTGCTCTTTTATATAGTAGGAAGCTGAAGAATGTAGACAGTATCAAGAGATTAACAACAGCATTTTTTGCTGCCATAACCCCGAAGAATTTGGAAAACGGATGATATTGCTCGCCAATAAGAGCTCTCTCTTCTCCACTTAATGGAAGATTATGAGGTGTGAGCCAAACAGCAAAGCAGAAGAAAATGACGATATTTATATACTTAATGTAGGGAGTATATCTCTCTGCACCTTTTATTCTTGCCATTCCATTCCACAAATAATAGTTTCCACCAACAAACATCATTCCTATCAGAATAGCCTGTATAATAAATGTCCAGGAGAAGGCACCCCCCATCATGATATTACCCATAACAGGACTGGCACTGTATATTTCTCTTCCGAGATAGTATCCGGCAAATGGAAGAGGAATGAAGGCAGCCAAGCCTATAAAATTACCTATGTAACCCATCCAATCATAATGAGCCTTATCTTCTTCAGTCTTCGCACCCATGAACTTAACAGCAGCATAGGCACCTACTACAAAACCACCAAAGGCAACATTAGCTATAATCCTGTGAATATTAACCGGCATCCAGAGGAAATTGCTAAACGCTGCAGCACGGTCCAGTATTGCACCGGTTTTCATATCTATACCAGCTGGTGCCATCATAAATGTTGCCCATGAATTAGCCAGCATCATCAGGGTAGTACCAAAAACGTTCAACATAACTCCCAGAAAAACATGGAGCCATTTACCCTTTCCAGTCCTTAACAGATCCCATGAATAGTAGTAGGCATAGAGGAAGAACACTTCACCAAAGAAGCAGAGTGCATACACAAACATATATGGATGAAAAACATCCGTCATGTAGCGCATAAAACCCGGATACAAACCATATAGAGCGAAAGCAAGAAGGCCACCCAATGCGGCTGTTGTTGCAAACGCTGTTGACAAAAGCTTTGTAAGCTCTCGTGCAAGATTATCAAATTTTATCTGACCGGACTTCTCTCCAATTGCCTCAATAATAACCACAAAGAGCGGCACTGCCAACACAAAGGCGGCAAACAACAGATGCAATTGAGATATTATCCAGACAAT
>JABGRF010000118.1 GCA_018648405.1 Candidatus Scalindua sp. | reverse complement strand
ATTGGATGCAACTACCCGGACGGGCATAAATCTCTCAATTTAGATAAAAATTAATAAATCTATCTTTACATACTTTACAGGATGAATATGCAGATGATTAAAACCAGAAATTTTCAGGAGGTAGCTTAGTGGGACAAAAGGGAATGAGCGTCCAACGTCATATTATCGAACAGGAAAGACATTTTCCTAAGGCAACGGGCAATCTGACAGGGTTGCTTATGGACCTAATATATGCGGCAAAGGTCATATCAAGAGAAGTTAATAAGGCTGGCCTTGTCGATATAATTGGCCTTACCGGTACAGAAAATATCCATGGTGAAGAAGTGAAGAAGCTGGACGAATATGCCAACGACCGATTATTTAAAGCGATGGACCATGGAGGACATCTCTGCGTAATGGCTTCTGAGGAGAGGGATGAGGTTATACATATACCGGATAAATTTCCTAAGGGTAATTACGTACTGCTTTTTGACCCGCTTGATGGCTCATCCAATATAGATGCGAATGTCAGCATTGGTACGATCTTTTCCATACATCGAAAAAAAACTGATGATGAAAACGGAACCCTTGAAGACTGCCTCCAAAAGGGAACGGATCAGGTTGCTGCCGGTTACATTATTTATGGCTCCAGCACTATGCTGGTCTTTACAACCGGCCAGGGAGTAAACGGTTACACTTTAGATCCGAGTGTGGGAGAATTTATCTTATCCCATATTGATATAAAGACTCCCTCAAAGGGAAAAATCTATAGTGCGAATGAAGGTAATTCAAGGTTCTGGGATGAAGGTACAAAGAGATACATCAATCATCTGAAAGAGAAAGATTCTGCCACTGGCAGGCCATATTCTTTGCGCTATATCGGTTCTCTTGTCGCCGATTTTCACAGAAACCTGCTTTACGGTGGTATATTCTTATACCCTACCGATTATAAAGACCCAGATAATCCGAAAGCGAAATTACGTCTATTATATGAAGCTTCACCGCTGGCATTCATCGTAGAACAAGCCGGTGGGATGGCAACTACAGGTAAAGAAAATATCATGGATATTGTACCAACAGAACTTCACCAAAAAGTACCATTGATCATCGGAAGCAGTGAAGATGTGCTCTCTTACCTGAAATTCGTTTCTGAAAATGCCTGATTCGCAAACTTGCCTGAAAAGAAATAGTTCACTACACAGAATATTATTAACAGCAAACCACCACTTTCGCTCACTTCAAACTTAAGACACTTTTAACTTTCCATTGTCATTAGCCGGGAGCAGGTGTTGATAAAAAAGATAAACAAGCTTGCGACAGAACTACTGAAAACTCTATCTGATTCACCAGACCAAAGTAGATATTTTCTGGGTATAACAGGCTGTCCTGCGGCGGGAAAAAGCGTGCTGGCAAAAAAGCTTACAGATGAAATTAATCTTCGTATCAGAGATGATTTAGCCGCTGTTGTTCCGATGGACGGTTTCCATTTACCAAACAGCATTCTGAAAGAACGCGGTCTCGCAAAAGTGAAAGGAGCACCCGAAACATTTGATGCTGATTCTTTTGTAGGATTAATAAACCGATTACATGAATTCCCAGATCGGAATATAATGTGCCCTGCTTACGACAGAAAAACACACAACCCGGTTGAAAATTCTATCACTATTAAACCATGTAACAGGCTCATCATTGTTGAAGGAAACTATCTCCTGCTCAACACCCATCCGTGGAACACAATTCGTACAAAAATGGATGAGGTATGGTATATTGACACGCCACTGGAAACCATTAAAGAGAGGCTTCTTTATCGACATATGTCAGGTGGGGTCGGCAAAGATGAAGCGGAAAGGAAAGTCGCATCGGTTGACCTTCCAAATGCGGAACTTATAAAGAAAACGCTTTCATTCGCAGATAAAATTGTAGACCTGAACAATTGAATAAGCGGGAGGTTGGACGTGTTTTTATATGTATTCTTATTTACGCAATAGTTATTTCATCTTCAAGATAAACATCCTGAATCGCGTTTAGCAGCTCAATACCTACATCCATCGGTTTCTGGAAGGCTTTTCTCCCACTGATAAGCCCCATCCCTCCGGCACGTTTATTGACAACTGCTGTTTTTACTGCCTGGGCAAGATCGTTCTCGCCGGAAGCACCTCCAGAGTTGATAAGACCAGCTCTTCCCATATAACAATTGATGACCTGTAAACGGGTTAAATCTATTGGGTGATCTGATGATAAATCTGAATAGACTTTCTTATGAGTTTTGCCGTAGCTTCCTCCGCCTTCGTTTAAAGCATTGTAGCCACCGTTACATTCAGGCAGTTTCTGTTTGATTATATCAGCTTGAATCGTCACGCCAAGATGGTTGGCCTGCCCGGTAAGGTCAGCCGCAGTATGATAGTCAACACCGTCTTTTTTGAATGCAGAGTTCCGCAGATAACACCAAAGGATTGTCGCCATTCCCATTTCATGTGCAATATTAAACGCTTCACTGACTTCCATTATCTGGCGAGTTGACTCATCGGAACCGAAATAAATTGTAGCCCCTACCGCCACAGCCCCCAGATCTTTTGCCTGTTCAATAGATGCAAACATTACCTGGTCGAACTGATTTGGATATCTTAGAAGCTCATTATGATTGAATTTAAGAACAAAAGGTATCTTGTGAGCGTATTTCCTTGCAACACTTCCCAAAACTCCCAGTGTAGACGCGACAGCATTACACCCACCGTCTATGGCAAGTTTGACAATATTCTCGGGATCAAAGTATATGGGGTTTGGTGCAAAAGAGGCTCCGGCAGAGTGTTCAATACCCTGGTCTACAGGCAAAATTGAAACGTAACCGGTATTCGCTAATCTTCCGTGAGAAAATATACTTTGCAGGCTTCGTAAAACCGGTGTTGGTCGATCTGAAAGTGCAAATATCTGCTCAACAAAATCCGGTCCTGGCAGATGTAATTGTTCACTGGAAACTTTCGCCTTATGGTTTAGTAAATTTTCTGCCTCTTCGTCGCCGAGAATACTTGTTATTTTATCTAAGCTCATAAATGATAACCTTTAATATAAATTTTCTGACAAAATAAAAACGTGATACTAATAAAACAGTGATCGGATTTCAAATAAAAAACTGATGGTAAGTCTGTATTCTTCTGTTACATATCTTTCGTTTTATATTTCTCATGACAACGATCACATGTATCCCTCAATTTCTCATATTCGATATTAAGCTTTACCATTTCCCTGGATTCAGCCGCCTCAACTACGGCAAGCGCCTGATAATGGAACATGGTATCTATCAATACGAAATCCTTCGGCAAGTTCTCTTTCCCTTTACCTGTAAAGACCACCGCAGATGAGTTTTTCAAATCCATTGCACATTTTTTTATTACTTCCCAATCCTGCCTTTCAACAGATTCTATCAAAGCGTCCTCACACTCATCCAGATCCTGCATGTGCATCCTGAAGATTG
>JABGRF010000119.1 GCA_018648405.1 Candidatus Scalindua sp. | reverse complement strand
TTGAGAAGCAAAACCAAAAAAATAATAGCCCTTTCATTGACCAGTTCATAGTACACACAGGTCAGCATTATGGCAAGGAGATGTCAGAATCATTCTTTAGTGACTTAGGCATACCAGACCCCCATTTCAACCTTAATGTTGGGTCAGGTAGTCACGCATTTCAAACTGCAAATATAATGCTCTCTTTTGAAGGAGTACTTAATGAACTATCTCCGAATCTTGTTATTGTAGTTGGTGATGTAAATTCAACCGTTGCATGTGCAATTACTGCAAAAAAATTGGGAATCAGAGTTGCACATGTAGAATCTGGCCTGCGAAGCTTTGATCGCTCAATGCCGGAAGAGATTAACCGTATATTAACTGATTCGATCAGTGATCTCCTTTTTACCACTGAACAGTCTGCAAATATCAATTTGAATAATGAGGGCATATCTTCAGAAAAGATTTTTTTTGCAGGGAACACGATGATTGACTCACTGGTACGACAACTTGAAAATGCCGCTCAGATCAACACACTAGAAAATATCAATTTAACTGGGAGCGGCAGTGACCATTTCAAGTATGGTCTTTTAACGATGCATAGACCGGCCAACGTAGACTGCCCCACTGTATTAGCCGGTTTCCTGGAATCATTCATTTCGCTTTCGGATGATACCCCTATACTGTTTCCTGCTCATCCCAGAACAATAAAACAGATAAAAGAAAATAAATTGGAATCAATATTCAGCTCGACTGAGGAAGTACTGTTAAACAAAAAAGGGATGGTACTCATAGACCCATTGGGATATTACGACATGCTGAATCTAATGAGGTCTGCGGATTATGTGATAACTGACAGCGGAGGTATACAGGAAGAGACAACATATCTTGGCATTCCATGCTTTACAATCAGAGAGAATACTGAGAGGCCTGTTACCACAGATCATGGAACGAATATCCTGGTAGGCCAGAATCACAAATTATTGTCTGACGAAGTCTCAAAAATTACAACAAGAAAGCAAAAAAAGGGGACAATACCTCCTCTCTGGGATGGAAAGGCTTCAGAACGCATTGTAGACACTCTTACAAACAGCCTGGACTCTCGTTAATTTAATAATAACTATATACAACATGACAAATGACCATAAAGATAAGATAAAAGAAGGTGAAGATCTATTTCAAAAAGGAGATATGAACCAGGCAGAAATAGTATTCAAGTCTATCTTACAAGATTATCCAGGTGATTATGTTTCCTTCAACAACCTCGGTGTAATAAACAATACTAAAGGAAACACTGTCTTGGCAGAAGAATACTTCCGAAAGTCAATTTCCCTTAATGGTGACTATCTGGAACCTATTATAAATCTTGCATGCCTATATCAGAGTTCAAAACGATGGTCTGAGACAGCAACACTATTAGAACGATCATTGGAAATCGATGCCAACAACTCAGACATCTATAATCAACTTGGAATAGTATATCTTGAAATGAATGAGCCTGCAAAAGCCTGTTCTGCACTTGAGGGGTCGCTTAAACTCAATCCTGATCAACCGGCTGTCAATGAATCACTTGACGCAGTCAGAAAAGAAATATCTGTGTTTGGTACAACTACTCAACATACACTTCTTAACATTCTATTCGTTCAAAATTTTCCATGTATACGTAATTATAAAATGGTGACAGCCCTGAAATCAAAAGGACACAAGGTGACACTGGCGTATACCAAATATCGTATAAGCCAGATATACGAAGGCCTTGAAGATAGTGTTTATGATGACTGTATTAAAATAAGAGACAATCGACACCTATGGGATATTTCTGGAGACTTTGATATCATTCATAGCCACAACGAGCCGGATGAGTTGACAGTCGTCGCATTAGCTTGTGATACACCTGTTGTACACGATACCCATGATTTGATATCACTTAAATATGAGGGCAACAAAGACATTTCATTCTTTGAGGGCATAGCAAATAGAGGTGCTGCCGGAAGAGTTTACACTACCCCATATCAAATGGAAGAAGCAAGAAGTCTTTACGGGATGACTGGTCCTTCAATTGTTTATTACAATTACGCTTCCAGGGCAGACTTACCCAAAAGAATTTTGCCTAAACTCTCTGACAAAGACGGGAATATTCACATCGTTTATGAAGGAGGCATCGCTGGAATAGATGGTAAGCATCGTGATTTTACATCACCATTCTTTGATCTGGCGAATAAGGGCATTCATATTCATATATACCCCCCCTCTTCTTGCGACAAAGAAATAGCAAAACAATATTCTTCTCACAATAATATACATTTTCATAACTCGGTTTCACCCAGGCAAATTATGGAAACTATGACACAATACGACTACGGCATTATCCCGTTTAATCTTGCTAAGGGAAATAATAGTTTTCTGGATACAACTATAGCGAACAAACTGTTTGAATATCTTGCTGCCGGACTACCGGTTATTGCATCTCCACTGAAGTCCTATATCGATTATTTTCAGAATAATCCTGTCGGCATCATCTATAACACTGCACAGGATATAATTGACAGTATGCCGAGGTTGAAAGAAATTACATCTAATACCGATTTCACAAAATATACATTTACATATGAGGGTGAAATTGAGAGGTTGGAAGAGTTCTACTACAGAATACTTGACAAGAATGTACCTGAAGTAAAGCCTACTACTCACGAAACAATTAACGAGCCTGAAAGGCAATACAGATCAAAACCCATTTCAGAAATTATGTCTATAATCAACACATCTGTTTCTACTAAGGAGAATACCGCTACACTAATACCAACAAAGGATGAAACAGAAAACCTGGAGCAGGAAAAATATCAACAGATGTATAATGCCGGATATAGCCATCATTCCAATCTGAAGAAAGACATAGTTCAATTTATTTCCAGATATTTGAATGAATTTCATACAGCAATAGACATTGGTTGTGGAACGGGTAAATACGCTCACTATCTTCAGGAAAAGCAGAAAAAAATGGTTCTGGGAGTTGATATTGTTAATGAAATTAAGTTTCCAAATATCCGTTTCAAAAATCAATTCGCATGGAATCTTGATACAAAAGTTGACTTAATCTATGCAATAGATCTCATGGAACATATTCCAATGCATATGATATCCAGTTCAATAGAAGCTATCTCCAAGCACTGCAAGATATTCATTGCAGATGTTTCAACCATTGTGGATAAGCTTGGCGATAAGATAGGAAAACGTCTACATGTTACTGTCAGACCTGTACAATGGTGGATAGAACGCTTTGCTGAAACATTTAATGAAGTAAAGATACTTAAAACTGCTTCTGATGGATTTTTTGTAGAGTGCAGAAACGACCTCTCTCCTGTGTTTGATAAAAGCCGAATGTCTCTATTTAAAGATTGGGCTACGACATTACAAACAACTTCCACGCAATATCGTGACGTCTGGAACCGTCACGCCAAATCGTTGCCATGGAAAGGAAAAGTATTATATATTGGCTCTAACGATCTCTGCAGGA
>JABGRF010000242.1:18406-23808 GCA_018648405.1 Candidatus Scalindua sp. | reverse complement strand
AAAGATGGTATCAAGCGAATTGTTAATAATTTATAAATCTTTGCGCTCTTAGCGTCTTTGCGGTGAACTATTTTTTTCTGACATGTCATCCAGTCGGAAAGCGGAGCGGACTAAAACAATTCATCTTTCAATATGCTAAAACAAGCTATACCAAAAATCCTGGTAATTGACGACGAAGAAACCCTCAGGTATACCGTTGAGACATTTCTTTTGCGGGAAGGATATGAGCTGGATACTGCCGAAAGCTACAAAGATGGTGTGGATAAATTGTCCGACTCGAACTTCGACCTGATACTCACAGATATTATGCTGGGTGACGGAACAGGGGTTGATATCTTACGGGAAGTAAATAAAAGAAACATGTCCTGTCCTGTGATCTTAATAACAGGTTATCCCAATATCGAAACCGCAACTGATGCTGTTCGGGAGGGCGCGTACGATTATATCGCCAAACCGGTGAAAAAGAGTGTTATATTACAGAAGGTCGCAATGGCATTACGGCATAAGGCCGTAATTGACGAAAACAGGAAGTATCAATCTAACCTTGATGCAATCTTCAGGAGTGTTAAAGATGCGATTGTTACGGTTGATGATGAACTAATTGTGCTTGAAACTAACAATGCCGTAAAGGATATATGTGGTTTTTTACCTGAAGAGATCAAGGGCAAGCCATTTAATGCTTTACAACTTAACTGTCAAGGAGAATGCCATAATGCTGTTGCCGAGACTATTAAGACAAAGAAACCGGTTGAGATGCGTCGCATAGAATGTAAACACGAGCAGCGTCCGGACGGAGTTATAAGTGTATCCACGTTCCCGCTGAAAAATCCTCAAGGAGGTACCTACGGCTGTGTAATGGTGTTGAAAGACGAAACACGTCTGGTTCGCCTTGAAAGTGAGCTGCATGAGCGTACTCATTTTCACAATATTATAGGATCAAGCGGGAAGATGCAAAACCTCTACTCCCTGATTGAAAACCTGTCAAGTGTTCAGACGACTGTATTGATAGCGGGAGAAAGCGGAACAGGGAAAGAGTTGGTAGCTGATGCATTACATTATCATGGAGAGCGCTGCGATAAGCCTCTTGTTAAGATAAATTGTGCTGCTTTGTCTGAAGAACTGCTTGAAAGTGAGCTCTTTGGTCACATTAAGGGAGCCTTTACTGGGGCAACTGCTGAAAGGGTTGGCAGATTTCAAAAGGCTGACGGAGGCACTATTTTTCTGGATGAAATCGGAGATATATCAAATAAGATGCAGCTGCGTTTATTAAGGGTTCTTCAGGAAGGGGAGTTTGAGCGGGTTGGAGACTCTGACCCGATTAAAGTGGATGTCAGGGTTATAGCTGCCACTAACAAAGAGCTTCACAAAATGGTAAAATCCGGAAACTTCCGTGAAGACCTTTATTACCGGTTGAATGTGGTGCAGTTGGCTATTCCTCCACTCAGAGACAGACGTCAGGACATACCTGCAATGCTGGATCACTTTCTGAACATGTTCAATAAGAAACTTAATAAGAATATTACGAAAATATCTGAAGATGTTCAAAGGATGTTTATGAGTTATTCATGGCCGGGAAATATCAGGGAACTTCAGAATACACTGGAGTTCGCAATTGTACTCTGCAGCGGTTCAACAATTACTGTTACAGACCTGACACCGGAATTTATAGATAGCAATAAGGCCGTACTTGGTCCTGTCGATAAAAGTGCAGATGAACGGCAGACAATCATCCAGGCACTTAAAAAAACTGGTTGGAACAAGGCCAGAGCCTCACGGTTGCTCGGCATAGACCGAAAAACTATATATGCAAAGATCACCAAGTATAATATTGTTGAGGATAGAGCTTAATCATAATAACTCATCTCGCAAAGTCGCAAAGAATATCAAATCTAAAGAACAGAACAAGATATAGTCGTTTTTGCCATTTTGTGTGATTATGTTTTAAGAATAACCATTTTTTGCATCCCTTATCCTCACCTTTCACTACCCTTGATCTCCTTTGCCATCTCAGTGCACCTGCGTCAAGGTAATCTGCTCCAGTACTCTTGCCTGGTCACAAAAGTGTGGAATTCCACACTTTTGTGACTCCACACTTGTGTGGAATGTCATTCTGTCTAAAGGGATAGTCTCTCCGTAATAGAGCACAAAAAATCCAGAAAATAAAATTTATAAATAAAATCTGAATACGGTGAACATGGCCTGCTATATTTAGATTTCCTCATACTTACTGCAATGCCAGTATCCCTCCTCTCTTCTTTCTCTACCATATTTTGTGCATCTACATAATATATAGAGTATCTACACTGTTCTTGATTAATTCTATTCTACGGTCTTTTACACTGAAAACGGCCTCGTTCATCTTCAAAAAGGATGGGTTTGGCGCTATTTCAATGTCCTTCAATTATGTGGCACATAATTTGTGATTGTTGTCACAGGCTTGTTATAGCTAAAAATGATTTTTTATGGCGCCTGTATTATCTCAAGTTAATTTTTTAATTTTTTGCAGGGAATATGGAATGAGGAACATATTCTAAGCAGAACGTTTTTTGATTGAGAAGAGTATCTTAAAAGAGATGCAATACAATATGCCTTTAAGTTTTTTTATACGTTAGCTTATTTTTTTACTCAGTAAAAGGGGAGAAGAAGATGTTTAAGAATATGAAGTTGGGTACAAAGATTTCATGTGGGTTTGGAATAATAACATTTATCTTAATAGCTGCGGTGCTGACATCAATATGGCAAGTAGGGAAGACTAATACAGTAACAAACCGACTCATTGAGCTGCGTGCACCAACAGCACAGACAAGTGCTTCAATGCAGAACGGAGTTAACCACTCACTGGCTGCACTTCGAGGCTGGATCATACTTGGCAAAGATCAGTTTAAGACGGAGCGTGCAAAGGCATGGTCTGAAGAGCTGGATAAATCACTGGCAGAAATGAAGGTATACGCAACTAACTGGACAAACCCGAAGAACGTAGAACGGCTAAACATCATAGAGAAGAATCTGAAGAATTTCAAAGTTTACCAGCAAGAGATCGAAGATATTGCCCAGACAGTTGATAATACACCAGCTATAAAGATACTGTTCGAAGATGCAGCTCCAAGGGCTGGAGTAATGGTATCCAGTATAACAAAGTTGATAGACCTGGAGGCAGAACAGGCAGCAACAGCAGAGAGGAAGGCATTGCTTGGTATGATGGCAGATGTACGTGGTACTACAGGTCTGGGACTTGCAAACATTCGTGCATATCTTCTCTCAGGAAATGAGAAGTTCAAAGTAAAATTTGATAAGCTGTGGGCTAAAAACATAAGAAGGTTTGGTGATCTTTCAAATAATGCTGCACTTTTTACACCTGACCAGGCTAAGGCATTCGCTGCATACAGCAGTGCCAGAAAGGAATTTGCTCCGTTGCCTCCTAGGATGTTTGAGATCAGGGGCGGCAAAGAGTGGAATCTGGCCAACAGGTGGTTGGGAACCAAGGCTGCTCCTGCAGCCGGTGCGATCATGAAGGAGCTTACCGCTATGGTTGCAAATCAACAGCAACTGATGGCAGCAGACGCAAAGACAGCGAAGGGCCTTTCAGCTTTCCTTATGACTCTGGAGTGGATACTTCTTGCGTCAGGTATCGGTCTTTCCGTAGTGGTAGCATTCTTCATAATACGTTCAATAACAGGACCTCTTAAGAAAGTCATTCATGGATTGACTGAAGCTTCTGCTCAACTCGACTCAGCTTCAAGACAGATATCTGATTCAAGTCAAAGTCTTGCTGAGGGTTCTTCAGAACAGGCTTCTTCACTTGAAGAGACCTCTGCTTCTATGGAAGAGATGGCATCTGTGACAAAGCAGAATGCTAATAATGCTGAAGAGGCTGCCAAACTTGTGGATGTATGCAGCGCTGCTGCAGATAACGGCAACAAGGCAGTTGGAGAAATAACTGATTCAATGGAAGATATAAACAAGAGCAGTAAGGAGATAGCAGAGATTACGAAGGTGATAGATGGTATTGCATTCCAGACTAATCTTCTGGCTCTTAATGCAGCAGTAGAGGCTGCCCGTGCAGGTGAGCATGGAAAGGGCTTTGCAGTTGTTGCAGAAGAGGTGCGTAATCTGGCACAGCGTAGTGCGACTGCTGCAAAAGACACTACATCGTTGATAGATGATTGTGTTTCCAAGGCTGTAAACGGAGTATCGATTGCAAGCAAAGGTAAAGAAGCTCTTCAGGAGATAGTTACTAATGTAAAGAAGGTGACTGATCTTACTAAAGAGATAGCAAATGCATCTGTAGAACAGTCTTCCGGAATTGATCAGGTAGGCAAGGCAATACAACAGATGGATCAGGTTACACAGTCAACTGCGGCTAATGCAGAGGAAGCGGCGTCAGCATCTGAAGAGTTGTCAGCACAGGCACAAACCACTAAAGAGCAGGTTGCAATACTGTCTTCACAGGTTGGTGGTACCGCTGGTAATGGAATGGATACAGCTGCAAGAACCAGGGCTATTTCACATACACCAGCAGCTCAAATGGTAAAAGGAAATGGCAACGGTTCAACAAACGCTGATGCATTAATACCGATGGAAGAGAATAGAGTTGTGGAGCATAGCGAATACATGAAGGATTTTTAATTACAGAGCTATGAGATTTTAGATTGCGAAGCGAAAATTTTGGAATCTAAAATATGAATAAATTGTGTCGGTTGGATTTGCTAATGCGTAATCCAACCGACATGAGATTTACTGTTAAAAGGTGATGGTTCGCAACACGTTGCTTTTGATAGCGCCCCTCACTCCTCCTCTCCCTTTTTCAGGGGTGGGGGGCAATCATCAAAAATAAAATCGAATTTACACGATTTTTTGTTTAGTGTGAATTCGTATCAAAAATAGAGACAAAATAAAGGAGAAATAAAATGGATGCAGTTGCAGAGAAAAAAGATACATCAGCTATGGATGGAAAATTTTTGACATTTATTCTAGGTAAAGAAGTTTACGGTATCGAGATACTCAAGGCAAGAGAGATCATCGGTCTTATGGATATTACGACCGTACCACAAACACCGGAATATATGAAGGGTGTGATTAACCTGAGGGGCAAGGTTATACCTGTAATAGATCTGAGATTGAAGTTTGGAATGCCGGAAGAGGAACATACCCAGGAAACATGTGTAATAGTCGTAGAAGTTAATAACACATCATTAGGAATCATAGTTGATAGTGTATCAGAGGTTTCAGACATCAACGGTGGAGAGATAGAAGACGCACCGAGTTTCGGGCAGGGTATAGATACAAGCTTTATCATGGCTCTTGGTAAGGTTAAGGATAAAATAATAATTCTGCTTGATATAGAGGCAGTATTGTCATCAGAAGAGTTAGAGATGGTTGGAGAACTGGCGAAAGAGTAGTTG
>JABGRF010000242.1:11963-18306 GCA_018648405.1 Candidatus Scalindua sp. | reverse complement strand
TAGTTGAAAAAGAACCTTCCGCTTTTCTGCTCAAGCGCGAGCATGGTAAAGCCTGCCAATTCAACAGGTAATTAAAGAGTTAGCCTATAATTTGCAGACATACTCTGTGACAATTAACACTTGTGAGAAAAGATGATTGAGTGGAACGAAGAATATAGTGTGGGTATATCAATAATTGATGATGAACATCAGGAATTCATTAAAATTATTAATGGAGTTCTTGCTGCTAAGCTACTTAATAGTAGCTTAGATAAAATAGAAGAACTGTTAACGGAAATGAAAGATTATGCATGGAATCATTTCATGACTGAAGAGTCCTACATGATAGAATTTAAATACCCTGAGTATCAATACCATAAAGAAGAACACTTCAATTTTATCCATAGAGTAAATTCTTACTGTGATAGATTACTCAGTGGTGGATATCAATTGGCAAAAGAGATACTTGAATTTTTAAAGCAGTGGCTGGTGAAGCATATTCATGGAACAGATAAAAAATATATAGAGTGCTTTGTCAGGAATGGTCTTAAATAATAATTCGTACAAACTATGCGGTATGGACAAGATATTTTAACCAAATCCTCCTGATTTCTCCTCTTGCCTTTTCATACAAAAGGCTTTTAGGGGTTTTTGGTTATCTCTTTTAGTAGAAACAGAAATGAATAACGAAAAATTAATACTATTTGCGGAAGACAGTGTGCAGGACAGATCTGATATTACAAGGAGTTTTAAAGAATCGGAAACTTGTACTCAATTACGTTTTGTAGAAGATGGCGAGGATTTGATGAATTATTTGTGTAAACGCAAAGGATATACATCAGGAAATGCTCCATCACCGGATCTGATCGTCTTTGACATAAATACGCCTGATAGGAATAGCGGTAAAGCGTTAGAAGAGATCAAGAAAGATCCAACGCTTAAGCAGAAAACCATTCGTATGCTTACTAAAGAACCGTCATATAGCGATATTGAAGTATCATCAGATTTGGGAGCAATGATTTCCAAGACTAAACCCTGGAGCAATGATGAGAATAGGTATATTGAATTTTTCCAAAATGTTTTAGCTTTAGCACAAACTGAGTAAATTTTAAAAATAATATTGAGTAATAAGTTATGGGCAAAATAACCCTTATAAAATTGGTGGGCAAAGTCAGAGAAATGCCTCCATTGCCGCAAAGTATTACACAAATTCTTGAAATCACCAAAGATGATAGCTCTTCCTCCCGGGAACTGGCAGATGTGTTTGAAAAAGACCCGACATTAGCGGTAAATATACTTAAACTTGCAAACCTACCTTCTTATGGTTTTAGCAGCAGAATATCGACCATAAGCCATGCAATTGTGTGTTTGGGGCTTGAGACAATAAAGAGCATTGCACTTACCTCATCCACTCACGAAATGTTGAATAAGGAAATACCTGCGTATAGCCTTGGGGAGGGAATGTTATGGCAGCATTCCATATCATGTGCAACATGTGCAAAGATAATTGCACAGCGTATCGGATATAAAGACAATGAAGAGGCTTACATCGCGGGACTTCTACTTGATATTGGAAAGATTATACTGAGTGGTTTTGCAGAAGACGAATTTAAGCAGATATCTGAGATAGCAGAGAAGGATAAAGTTCCTTTTAATATTGCAGAGCAGCAGGTACTCGGTTTTGATCATCCCCAGGTAGGCGGGAGAGTGATTAAGAAATGGAATCTTCCTTCTGCTCTTGTTGAGGCAGTTCTATATCATCATCAGCCGGATAAAGCTGAGGCACATAAGACACTTGCGTATATAGTGCATCTTGCAGATGCAATAAGTTGCATGCTTGGGATAGGACTCGGTAGTGACGGCCTTATGTATGCATTTGAAGAGCATACGCTGGATGCACTGGGCCTTAGCAATGAAGATGTAGAGTCTATAATGAGCGAGCTTGCAGACAAGGTTGGGGAAGAAGATGATGAAGATGAAGTGGAACAGTTCTCCTCTTAAAGAAGACTTTCGCTAAGGGACTGACTTGATTGTTTGGAAAGGGTGGTTATGGATATGTCTATAGCAGATGTTGATCAGAGAAAATTCATTGATATTCTGGGTAAAGTTACTGCTGCAGAGATGCACGATAACAAGCCGAAAAAGGTAGAAGAACTGTTAAACGGGATGATTGATTATGCATGGGATAATTTCAAAGTAGAGGAAACTCACATGCTGGAATCTAAATATCCTGATTACAAGCAGCACAAAGAGGAGCATCTCGGTTTTGTTCTTAGAACGCTCTCTTATTTCAAGCGAGTAGCCGAGGGTGATTATCAAATCTTAAATGAAATACGAGAATACTTAAATCAGTGGCACATTAACCATATTCAGGGAGCCGATAAAGAAATATAGAGAATGCTTTATCAAGATGGACTTGAACCAATCTTTTAGAACTAGCATATGTATTGTTGAATTGAACGGACATAAACGATGGAAGAGAAAAAGATTGTACTTGTTGAGGATGACCCCGATCATGCAGATCTGATTACTGAAGTCCTCGTGGAGGGGGACACTGAAACTGAAATTATCTTAGTGCAAGATGGCATGGCCGCTGTAGATTATTTTCAGGAACTTGGTATTGAGTGGAATGGACGGATAGATTGCAAAATTAAGCTGGTTATATTAGACCTTAACTTGCCAAAAGTTTGTGGAATGGAAGTTCTTAAGCTCTTAAAAAAGAATTCGAAATATAACAAAATACCTGTAGTCGTTTTGTCAACAAGTTCAGACCAGAGAACAATCGACGAGGTGTATAAAAATGGAGCTAATGGTTATTTTGTCAAACCCTCTTCTTACGAAGAGTTCGTTGAAAAAGTAAAAATCTTGAAGAAATGCAGCTAGAACTTCATCTTGAGCGGTGTTTACATGATCAAGATTGAACTATTACCTTGCATCTCTAGAGATAAATTATTCATTTGCACCATTCATTCGGAATGACAAATATGTCCGTCCTTGCTGCTTGTTACAAAATTTAATGACATCAGAATGAATATAAAATATGTTTGGGATCAGAAATAAAATATACATAATACCCCTTTCCATTGTTGTTATATGCTTAATCATTATCAGCGCTTTTTTTGGCATTTATATGATGGCATACATTAAAAATGAGAAATTAAGAGATTTCCAGTGTACCACACAAAGCAAAGTTGAAGAGGCGGATGCGTTTTTACATTCCATAGAACGCGACGTTACATCCATTTCCCATAATACATTCCTTACAAATCTGATCGATGCTGTTAAGAGAGAAGATACGGAAGAGATCAACCACTGCAAATTCGAAGTAGAAATGTTGTTTAAGACTTTTTCAGAAAGCAGAAGGATCTATGACCAGATACGTTATATTGATTTTACAGGTCATGAGGTAGTGAGGGTTGATATTAATGGAAAAGGTGTTTATGTAGTTCCACAAGAAGAGCTTCGAGACAAGAGCAATAGGTATTATTTTCAGGAAACTGTAAAACTGAATGAAGGTAATGTCTATATTTCTGAACTGGATTTAAACAGGGAAGGAGGCTCGGTAGAGATACCACATAAACCGATGCTGAGATATGCGGTACCAGTCTCTGGCAGTGATAAGCAGGTGCAGGGAATTGTGGTATTAAATGTTCAGGCAGACCATTTACTTAAAAAGATTTTAACACGTGAGATTCTGAATGGTGCAGGTACATATTTATTGGATCAGGATGGTTATTACCTGCTGCATCCTGAAGCAACAAAGCAATGGGGGGGGCTGAATGATCTTAACACCGGGGAGAATGTAAAGCGTGATCTGCCACAAGAAACAGCCGCCCTGATTCTATCAGGAAAACCAGAAAGCAGACTTGTAGATAAGCAATTTTTTAACCTTATACCAATCTATTTTGACTCTTCGAATCACGAAAGATATTGGATAATGGCAGAGAGCCTTGATAAGTCGATTGTTTATTCGCCAATTTACGCATTTGTTATATTGCTGTGCATAGTAATTGCGTTATTGATTGCGGGGGCGGTTGTCTTCTCTCTTATATTCTTGAAAAGAATAACTAATCCGTTGAGGTTACTGGTCAAGGGAACAAAGCAGATAGCAGACGGTGATCTGGAACATACAATAACAATTGAAAAGAAGCATAACGAAATAACAGAGTTGACTGAAACATTTAACCTGATGGTAAAGAGGCTCAGGGCGTCAAGCGAAGAGAACAGACAGCTCTTTCTACAACTGAAGCAGGGCCAGGGTCAATGGCAAGAGACATTCGATACTATTACAGATTTAATTACGATTCATGATAAGGATTTAAGGATTATCATGGCGAATAGGGCATTTTCGGAGAAGTTTAATATAAGCACCGAAGAGTTACATAATAAAAAATATCATGAAATATTTCATGGTACCGATGAGCCCAGTCCAACTTGCCCGCTTGTCAGGATAGTAGAAAGTTTGCAGCCGGAGTTTGAAGAGGTAGAAGGTTCAGACATTGGAGGAGCCTTTCTTGTCTCTGCATATCCGATTCTGGATGAAGAAGGAAAACTTAATGGAGTGGTGCGGCTGGCAAAAGAGATAACTGAAAGAAAAAAGGTATTAAAAGAGATAGAAATGGGGATCGAGTATACAGAAAATCTGTTAGAGACAGCACATGATGCCATTGTCTGCGTTGATGAAGAGGGAATCATCAATATCTGGAATCAGTCAGCAGAAAAGGTCTTCGGGTATAAGAAAAGTGAAATTATAGGACTATCAGTTAAGGAAATTATTTCAGCAGGTGTTCTAGATGGATTTTTGCAGATGAGTAAGCTCATAAAAATTAGTGAGATATTAGAAATTTCAGGAAAGACAAAAGCTGGAAAAATAATTCAGCTAGAAATGTCTTTATCATCCCAGAAAATTGAAAAAGGACGACATGCATTTACAATGATCATCAGGGATATAACCTTTCAAAAGGGGGCAGAAAAACAGCTGGCTGAAAAAGCCAATATGTTGGAAACGATAAACAGGGAACTGGAAGAATTTGTTTATATAATTTCTCACGATTTAAAAGAACCACTATTTGCAATCGATGGCTATACATCCAGGTTGTACAGGACGTATAAAGATGTTTATGATGACAAAGGAAAACTATTTACTGACAGGATCAAGATAAATGTGCAAACAATGTCTAACAAAATAAAAGAAATTATGGAAGTATTGAAAATTGGAAGGATAGTTTACAAATTTGGTGATAACGATAGTGGGGCAATTGTTAAAGATGTAGTAAACTCATTAGAAACAAGGATTAAAACAAATAGGATAAAAGTTACAATTGATCATAATCTGCCTACTGTTTATTGTGATGAGAGGAGGCTGAAGGATCTGTTTTCAAACCTGGTTACCAATGCAATCAAGTTCATGGGTACCAGTGAACAAGCTGAAACTTCTCATGATCGATCAGCTAAGGAGAGAGATGATGAATTAAGGAGTGTTAAGATCGGGTGTCAGGCTGATACAGATGCTTACAAATTTTTTGTAGAGGATACGGGTATTGGTATCAGAAAAGAGTATCAGGAACAGATTTTCAAGATTTTCAGGCGGCTCAGGGATATAGAGACAGAAGGCACAGGTGTCGGACTGGCTATAGTTAAGAAAATTGTTGAATTACATTCCGGCAAACTCTGGATTGAAAGCCCGGTTGAGGACGGTAGAGGTTCAAGATTCTGTTTTACAATACCAAAAACAAGCCACGTTTCTAATAACTGAGTGCTGTGTTGTGGTTGCCATCCAGAGTCCTGTGCTGAGCTTGATTAAGTATTGTTTATGGATTTAGTTCTGGATCTGTCAGGAAACAATATTTTTCAATTTAAAATATTTTAAATTTAATTTTCTACAAAAGGATTTTATAAATGTCAAATACGGGCCAAATACTGGTTGCCGATGATGCAGATGCTTTATTATTACCAATAGTTGATTTATTACGTCTTGAAGGATATGAGTGTAACTATGTTCCAGATATCGATACGGTTATTGAAATACTGAAATGTATAAAGTTCGATCTATTGATTGCCGATATTAATACGGTTGGAGTCAGTACAGTAGAAATCATCAAAGGACTTCCGGATAATTCAAAAGAAATATCAATCATACTGATATCAGATTTTCCGCTTTCTGAAAAGCTGCTTCAATCTATGAAGCCTCTTGTAACTGCTTGCCTTAGCAAGCCTCCTGATATTGAAGAACTATTGAAATACGTAAAGTGTTCAATAAAAGAGAAGCTTATGAGGGCATAGATACCACCCCTTTTCCTCTTGACTTCAATATATAACGTTACTACCATAATGCGGTAAGTAGATGTCCTATATCATTGGGTGT
>JABGRF010000242.1:0-11863 GCA_018648405.1 Candidatus Scalindua sp. | reverse complement strand
CGCCACACAGTATCGTTGTCTGCATGTGTTGTACTGATATGTCTCTGTTCTGCGTGGCTGGAGATAGAGCCACGTGCAAATGTACTGAAGATTAAATATTATGAAGATTACAAAATTTAATACTTTAAGGTTTCAAACCAGACTTGTGTCTGCACTGTTACTACTCGTATTGATTGTATTGTTAGGAATGTCAATTAAAAGATCATTCGACGCGAAGAAGCAGACAGAGGAATACGTAATACTAAATAGAATTTCCGGATTTCTGAATGCCGCAGCGGGGTGGCAGGCCATTGAAC
Organism: Candidatus Scalindua sp.; assembly: GCA_018648405.1. Lineage (GTDB taxonomy): Bacteria > Planctomycetota > Brocadiia > Brocadiales > Scalinduaceae > Scalindua. The sequence continues at coordinate 11,567 of JABGRF010000242.1, read as the reverse complement.
GTGGTTATGGTGCTACGATAATCGGAAGCGGTAAAGGTGATACATCTCCCTTCTTCCCAAAATTCCTTGCAATGGCAGAGAAAGGAGATTCCGGAGTTTTACAAATAGAAAAAGAGATAGAGACGCTTTTAAGTATAAGAAGTAACAAACCATTTGAAGGAGTATTAAGCAAATGGAAAAAAGGGTATGGGCTTCTCGTATCCGCACGCCAGAGAATCGGAAGTAACGACATTTCCAAAGATGAATGGCTGGATATTGCTACCCTTAATATTCGAAATGAATTTAATTTGCGCAATACTACATTTGCACCTTATAAAACGGGAGAAAAAATACTCTATTTGAATAATGTCATGCGTCCCAATATTGCAATATTATGCGAATATGCAGGGTTGGAGCGTGCCCTCATAAGTAATGCCATTGAATCTGGTTCTCCCTTATCTCTCAAAACTATCAATAGTATCAAGCGCTATCGTACCATAGTGGACCAATCCCTTGACCAGATACTGATCTTAAAGGAATCACAATCCACTTCTATTCAGATGACGCAGGCTATAGAGACATTTGAGAAAGAGTTCCTGCAATCATATCAGCTTTTAAAGGAAGAAGTTTTCTTGTCTAGTAAGATGTTGGAAGAAAAGATAAGTAGAGTAAAAGAGAATATAGTACATAGAAATGTAATTTTTCAAAATTATTTAAATGGAATAAAAACTGATTTGTTAAATATAAGTAAAAATAAGAGTGTAATGGCATTAGCAAAGTCTTTGAGTTTGAGTGCAGAGGAAAGCATTAGTTTGCCTGAACAGTTGAGTACAGTGGAAAATTTATTTGAAAACTTTTCTCAAGTGAAAAGAGTTTATAAACAGATTCGTTATATAGACAATTCCGGATTTGAACGTGTGCGTGTTGATTTTGATGGTAATGTCACTAAAATAATACGTGGTACGAAATTGCAGGATAAAAGTGAAAGATATTATTTTAAGGAATCCATAAATCTACTGCAAGGGAGTATATATGCTTCTCCGCTCGACCTTAACGTGGAACATGGACAGATTGAACTTCCTTTTGCGCCTGTTATGCGTTATTCAACACCAGTTTTTGTAGATGGGGAACAGGCAGGGATTATCATTCTCAACTTACTCACAGATAATCAGTCCTTTTTGCATAGTATTACAGTGAACGAAGATGGAGCAGACTATATTTTGGTTAATCAAGATGGATTTTATCTCCACCATACAGACAAAACTAAAGAGTGGGGAATGATGGATTTACTCAACAGATCACAACATAACATAAAACAAGACTATCCTGAGGTTGCAGAACTGATTCTTTCCGGTAGAGAAGGGAGTGTGTATTTAGTTTCTGGATCAGTGATTATTTATAGACCGTTTTTCCTTAATTCTGGAGCTGGTGGTTTCTGGGTTATTATCAAACGCGCCAGAGGTGTGGATTATCCGGTAAGTGCTTCAGACTGGTTTGACGCAGCAACAACGGCAATCGATACTGGCCTGGCTATCTCAAATATTGCCGGAGAAGAGGCAAATGATATCATGTTAGAAATGGAATCTACTGCAAAAAGAAATATGCTGATTAGTTACATTATTTTTAGTTTTGCAGTTTTTGTTTTTGTTTGGTTTACCAGATGGTCTAGAAGTAGGGTTTTATTACCTATACAAAAATTGACCGGGATTACACAAAAAATAGCCAAAGGTGATTTGTCTCAGAGGGCTGATATTGAGCACAATGATGAGATTGGTGTCCTTGCCAATAATTTTAACTTTATGGCTGATGAACTTACGAACGACATCACGGTGCGCAAACAAGCGGAAAGGCGCCTTAGTGTTCAGTACTACGTAACAAAAGTATTGGCAGAATCTGATACAGTTAAAGACGCTTCATCCAGGATTCTGCAATCCATATGTATGGCACTTGAGTGGGATCTTGGTGAAATCTGGGAATTTAATCAACAGGAGGGAGTGTTGCGGTGTTCGGATATCTGGCATATTCCATCCATCGAAGTATCTGAATTTAAAAAAGTCTCAAAACAAATTTCCTTTGCTAAAGGCATTGGTTTACCCGGGCGGATTTTTGAGAGCGAACAACCTGCCTGGATTGCAGATGTTGTCCTCGATACAAAATTTTCAAGAGCGTCAGAGGCCGATGATGATGGTTTGCATGGAGCCTTCGGTTTTCCGATTTTCAATGCAGACGAGATGTTTGGTGCAGTCTGCTTCTATAGCCGTGAGATAAGGTCTCCGGATAAAGAATTGCTCAATATGTTGCTGTCTGTCGGTGGCCAGATTGGGCTCTTCATCAAAAGAAAACAGGCAGAGGCAGAGATAAAGAAAATGGGAGATGCTCTCGCCCAAACAGAGAAACTAAAATCACTGGGAACAATAACTGCCGGTGTTGCTCATGAGTTTAATAATATCCTTGCAGTCATGATAGGCAGTGCGGAGGTTCTTGAGGGAGGTTTTAAAGACGACAGCGAATTAAAGAAGGGGTTGAATGCTATTGTTAAGGCAGGTGAAGATGGAGCGGAAATAGCGAAGAGGATGCTTGCCTTTGCTAACACAGGAGAAAACACCTCTGATTACATTTTCTTTGATATAAAGTACCTGATAAGAGAGGCGATTGATTTCACAATGCCCAGATGGAAGAACATGGCACAGTCTAAAGGAATAAGCTATTACATGATCACAGACGATATGGAGGAAGTACCGGAAGTGTTTTGTAATCCTACAGAATTAAGAGAGGTATTTATAAACATGATAAACAATGCTATGGATGCCATGCCTGATGGTGGAAGTATATCATTTAGTACGAAGAGTGATAAAAATACCATTTTTGTAAGTGTATCTGACACTGGCAAGGGCATGTCTGAGGAAGTGAAGGGGAAAATATTTGAACCGTTCTTCACAACACGGAGACCACATGGAACCGGATTGGGAATGAGTGTTTCATATAGTGTAATAAAGAACCATTTCGGCAGAATAGAGGTGGAAAGCGAGGAGGGAAAGGGTACTACATTTAACATAAGCTTTCCAATACGCAAAGAAGCGATTAAAAGAGAAGTATCAACTGAGCCGGTACGGGAGAGAAAGACTAAGAAACTTCACATTCTGGTTGTAGACGACGAGGAGGCTATATGTGTGAATTTGGATGCACTTCTTTCAAGAGAAGGCCATGCCGTTAAAACTGTTAATAGCGGTGCGGAGGCTTTAGAACTGGCAGGTAAAGAGGACTTCGATCTAGTTTTATGTGACCTTGCCATGCCGGAGATCACTGGATATGATGTAATAAAAGCATTGAATGGGTTAGATAAGAAGCCAAAGATTGGACTGGTTACAGGATGGGACGAAAAACTCACATTTGAAGAGGGGGAGTTTGAGCCTGATTTCATCGTCATAAAACCTTTTAAATTATTAGAATTAGTAAGACAAATAAATGACCTGTTTAATCCTGAATAGCTGTAGGTAAAGGATATTGTTGTAGAATCATCTGCTTTTTAAGGTGTGCAATACATATCCATTGCTTAGTCTTTCTGTAGTTTCAGATCCTATACCATATCCTTGTATATTGCGTCAGGTATCATGAAAATTTACCTTGCTGCCTTCCGTATCGGACTTCTGCTTTACTCTTCTTCTCGTCATATTATTTATCTTTGACTCATGTTCATAGCGATGGTAACATGTTACTTTGTAGTTTTTTATAAGAGTGTTGACGTAAACAAGAAGGCTAAAAGACGGATTTAATGGTTTCTAAAGACAAGCTCACTCCTGAAAAAAGGGTTGGATTGACAGCAAATCTAACGATTTTTCTTGGAATTCTTTATACAAGTCTTAGCATTGCTGCAATTGCAGGAATCGCGACTCTCTCAACAAGGGGATATGGGTTAAAAAGTATTATCATAGGCTGTGTGATAATTGGATTAGGCTACGGTGTTCGTTACGGAAGCAAAATATGTCTGTATATTGCAACCGTTTTCTTTGGACTGTTAGCAGCGTATTTCATGTACAACTTCCTGTTAAGCAAATCTATTAACCCAATAGTTAGATTTGTATTCAGCATATGGGCGACCAGTACACTTGCCAGGACTATACCGACAATGATCAGGCTAAAGGCGGCAGGCTCTTCGCCTGACAGAAGTAATAGATACAGGGATTTTTTTTTAAAGCGTATACAAAATAAACGAAGTAATTGACATTCAAATAACAACAAGGGAGGAATAATGGGAACTGATAGAAAAAAAGTTGTCTTGGCGTATTCGGGCGGACTTGATACCTCTGTTGCCATAAAGTGGATACAGGATAAGTACGACATGGACGTAATAGCGCTGACCATTGACCTGGGTACGGATAAGGAGTTGAAACCGGTAGTGAAAAAAGCAGTACAGACCGGTGCAATCAAATCGATGATTATTGATGCAAAAGAGGTTTTCGTTAACTATTTTCTCTTTCCTGCGCTTCAAGCCGGAGCCCTTTACGAGAGAACATATCCTCTAGCGACCGCACTGGGCAGACCATTGATAGCAAAGCTGTTGGTTGATGTAGCCGCAGCGGAAGGTGCTTGTGCCGTAGCTCACGGTTGTACAGGGAAAGGAAATGATCAGGTTCGGTTTGATGTTGCTATACACACGCTGGATCCTTCATTGCAGATAATTGCGCCACTGCGAGAGTGGAACATGACCAGAGATGAGTCAATGGTTTATGCAAGGGAAAATAATATTCCCATTGACGTAAGTACCAAAAACCCATACAGCATAGACGAAAATATATGGGGACGAAGCATTGAATGCGGAATACTTGAAGACCCATGGGAAGAGCCACCTGAAGATATATATAAGATGACAAAGAATGCGAATGATGCTCCTGATGAAGCGACATACATAGAAATAGGTTTTGAAAACGGTATTCCATTAACCTTGAATGGACAGGATATTGATGGAATAAGCCTCATTGACAAATTGAATACTATAGCCGGTGATAATGGTATAGGAAGAATTGACCATCTTGAGAATCGTATCGTTGGTATAAAATCCAGAGAAATTTATGAATCTCCTGCTGCCACAGTTCTCTATAAAGCTCACCGGGCGCTTGAAGAGATTGTTATGTCTAAAGAAACTCACCGATTCAAGGAGGTGGTTTCAACACAGTATTCAGATATGGTTTATAGTGGCTTGTGGTTTTCAACATTTCATCAGGATCTGGCAGCCTATATTCTAAGCAGCCAGCGATCCGTTGTTGGCACGGTTCGCCTTAAGCTTTTCAAGGGGAACTGTATTGTTGTCGGAAGAAAGTCGCCTCTATCATTGTACGATCACTCGCTGGCAACTTATGATGCCGGGGATACTTTCGAACACAATGCGGCACTCGGCTTCATTAAGATCTTCGGCCTTGCTACAAAGACTCAGGCACAGATCCAGCTTACGGAATTGAAAAAAGGTGAAGTGATCCCTTCTATCATGCCTCCGAAAGTTGATCCGACTGACGTGATGGAAAAATAAGAAATGTAGACGTATATAGTGTGTGAGTGGATGTGGCATTATGTTACCCATCTGCTCACATTTAGAACTAAAAACTGCTATATCTCTCCAACGTTCTAATCAGCACTTTCGCTTCATCTGGAATGTTGTCCTCGTTTCTGAACATTTCACTTACAGATATTTTCCTGCCGTAGGACTCTTTATGGAGTTGTCACGAAATTTTCTTGATCATTGTAATAGCTGATGAGAATCCCATGGGCCTGCACAAAAACTGAAAAGGTAGAGGGCACCTTCGTATTCTGTCAGCAACAAAACCATGTTGTTCGTAAAAACGTCTTGCGTCAGGATTTGTGTCCACGACGTCCAGCCTTATTGAGCTGAAATCGTGTGCCCATGCATAGTCTGAAATACCTGTCAACAGGTGTGTGCCGACTCCTCTGCCCTGCATTGAGGGTTGGACCATAACGGCTTTCAAGTACAGTTCACCTTTATGGTCAGGCGAATTAAGCATGCGCATCCTGACCGCTTTCAGGATGCCTCGTCGCCAGCCGAATTCGCGAGTTAAATCAGAAAAAGAAGTGGTAAAGAAATGGCATCCTTCATACTGTAAACCGGCAATGCCCAATAATTTCTTTCCGTTAAAGGCTACCATTGTGCCCTTGAGATTGAGGTGTTTCTCCAGGAAAGAGATGCCTTGCTCCCTGTTGTCCATGATCTGGCTAAACTTCTGCTGAAACGAATCATAGAAAAGTTCGGCCGCTTCCTGAAGATATTCTTCAGGAAGCCCGATATATATTTCGACAGGGCCTGTAGTACTCATTATTTATATAAGACAGTGTATGTTTACAGTTATCCTACCTTTATTTGTGCTAAAGCCAGCACTTCAAGTTTGTTTTTGACCAGGTATCCTACCTGATCTTTTGCATCTTCAGCGTTTCCAGCTTGTACATTGATAATGAACAGCTGGTCTCCTCCGCCTTCCCAACTAACTGTTAATCTGAATTCATACATATCCATTTTCTGTTCTCTCTCCTGTGTAAATTGTAAAATATTCTCTAAAATTCCAGTACTTATTGAGGCCATATTAAAATGGTCTACTTTAAGCATAGACAGTTACGTTCACCACTTAAAATTTTTCTACTGTATTCGTTTTATCCAACATTCACTGAGGAGTATGACTTCTGTCTATGCTGGGAAAATCGACGTTCAGATCTTTGAATCTCTGTACCAGGCTTTTTGCACCGGGTATAAGTTCCTCTGTGGATTTGGCTGATTGAATCAGTTCCCAGAGTTCTTGAATAACTCCATTGTCATATAATTTTTTGCAACGATCACTATAGCATCCTTCCGCCACGTCTACATCGAACAGGACATATTCAAGTTCCTTCCAGAAGTCATCAGCGCCAATAACGCCACCTACAGCAGCACCTTCAATTCCTTCCTTATAGAACCTGTTTAATGTTACTTCAAATTTTGGAAAACGCTGGCAGAAATGATAATTGACAAATGCCTGTTCTATAGTGTCCAGAGACATGGATTCTTCATATTCCAGATTGCATTCAGGAACCTTGGTACTAAAGAGAACATGTGCGGTCTCGCGCAAAGCAGCCCTGAATATCATCAGGAAATCATATTGATACAGAGGAAGTATGATCTGCTTTTTATCCGGTAACGAATACCCGGCAGGAACATCTTCAAATTGAATTTTTATTTCCGGGTCTAGTACCTCAACACATTTAACTACCATTTCATGGACTTTTTCCATTTCGAGAACCTTTCAAACATAAATTTAGTTACTAGTACTTACATTTTCTATCAAACCTAGAGAACGATTCTAACAGATTTGCCCTTGTAATTGAAATCAATAGTTAAAACAGGATACGTATGTTTCTCTCTTTAAAGATATTCCTTGGAGGAGGCTATATTTTAGAAAGCTGAGTTTTACGTTCAGGCGGGAAGCTTGCGGCTGCAACAATATAGAGAATTAAATTGCTCAATTCCGGTTACGGCAACTTAGAAGCCATTAGTATGCAAAGCAGATAAAGTATTTTGCGTGTTAACGATAAAATTTGTTTGTCGAAAGGTACGGTATCCTCTTTAAGCACGTGGACGCATATTATCTCTAGAACTCTTACTAAATTAATAAGTGCGTCTTTTGGATCAGAGTCTCTTGATGACCTTAGCGTACCAATTGCCCTCATAGTTGAAACTTCATCCGCAATTCCTTCGATGCCGGTAAGTACGGTTTCCAGTGGTGGATCAAGAAAAACTAATGAGTCTACAGATACATTCTTTAGCAGCCTTTTCATTTCATCTTCAGAGAATTTATCTAGAAGTGATTCCAATTCATGTTGGTCGTGTTCGGGTACGCTTTTGCCGTCCTCTTGCGTTAAATTTACAACCTTTGTGAGTGTAGTCCACAAAATCTCTGCAGCTTCGTAATCGGGTAGAGATTGTGTGGAAATAATTTCGTTTAGTATTGTCTCTTTTTCCATATCTTCTGTTTTATAATTTTAGCAGAATAAGAGTGTTCTCTTACGTGTCTCTAATCCCTAAAATGACTTTATTACCCATTCTCCATGTAAATCTTTTACAAATGCCAATTGAAAAGAGGATTTTTCATCCTTCAATTCACTTGTTATTTCATATATTGCAGTATTTGTTACCATTTCCACTATCTGAATATTTGCAAGATCCTTACTTATCTTTTTCCTGCCATCAGGATTCAGTGTTTTAAAAAGTTTTCTGTATCTATCGCTTGCGGTATGATGAAAATAGTTTACTGCTTTATCAATATCATTCTGTTCCAGCGCTTTCAACATACCGCTCCATTTTGCTCTAAGCAGAATATCCAGCTCCTCTAATTCATCGGTTGAGAGCTCTTTCCCCACTTCATTCTCGATTACAGGCATTATTACTGCAATCGATTCATTAATTCGTTCCAGTTTCTCCTTTGACAATCTTTTTTTAATATCTTCTATATGTAATAAAACATCCTTTAGTTTTTCCTTCTCCTCTTCGTCCAGCTTATTATTTATCTTTTCTATTCTACAAATCTGTGCGTTGCCAATATATCCCAGCAGTTTTTCAAAAGATTCATCCTTTAATTCTCCTGAGTGTTGGTCTAAAAAGTTTTTGCATTGCTGTGTATATTTTTTCACTTCATCCGGAGAAGAGTATGAATAACTTTGTAAACCAATTAACAGTATAAAAGCAGCAATTAGAACTGTTACATTTCTATTTATCATAAATGAATCCCTAAAAAATCTGCAACCATCTCCTATGCTTCGATTTTCACATTACTGACTGTCTACCATGTTCGATCTGCATTTCAGATCGTGATTCGTACATCATACTCCACTCTAGTTCTGCCCTTCGTCTCCTGTATCATCAAAATTCAGCTTGCCTTCAGCATCCTTATTGAAACTATCATGACACGCGTCACACGAATATACTAGATTTTTGAATTCTAAATCTGCTCTTTCGGAATAATGATTTCTGCTGGCTAGCATCAATTTATTTATGGAACTGTTAAATTGATTACTCAACATAATAAATCTTAATGAAATATCATTGTTCTCAATCATATATTGTGTCACACAACTGAAACCGATGCCTTCTTTGAGCTCTTGTGTCCACATATCAATTTCAACCCAATCATTATTTTTTACAGATCTTGATAATCTTCTCATTACCAGAGATGCTTTTTTCATGGATCGTGCCAAATCGTCCTGAAGGAGTGTATAATCCTTCTTTCCATTAACCTTTGGTTCTTCAGGTTTTTTGCAGGAAGCAATGACGGTGAGTGTTCCTATAAGAAAAACAGAAATTATCAGTGAAGATTTCATTTAATGTCTCTCCCTTTTTTTAATTTTCAGGTTTTACAGATAATATTAAATATATAGTAACCTGTTTGTTATTACTACAGTAAAAATTTAACTTTTCTGGGCTATGTGGGTTGATCCTGATGTTTCCTTCAATTCAGTACCTGTTTTTGATGTTGATTAATCATAATACATAAAATATACTTTTTATTGTCTATATTTGCTGAAAAATGAATGGATATCTGGTAATGAGTGAAAGATCGATTTATGATTTTAAGATGAGTGATATTGATAATAATCCTGTTACCTTTGAAAAATTCAGGAACAAGGTTTTATTAATAGTAAATGTTGCAAGTAAATGCGGTTTTACATCTCAATATAAGGGTCTTCAGGAGTTGTATCAAGAGTTTAAGGAGGACGGATTTTCCATACTGGGTTTTCCAGCAAACAACTTTTTGAGTCAGGAACCAGGGACAAACGGTGAGATAAAGCAGTTCTGTTCTATAAAATATAACGTCTCTTTTTCCCTGTTTTCCAAAATCTCCGTTAAGGGAAAAGACATATCACCTTTATATACGTTTCTGACAGAGAAGGATACAAATCCAGGATTTTCAGGCAGTATTAAATGGAATTTTACAAAGTTCCTTGTTGATCGTACCGGAAATATTGTTGACCGGTTCTCACCAATGACCAGACCTGACAGCAAGAAAGTGAAAAAAAGAATCGGTCAACTGCTGGCAAGTATAGAGTAATAGGTAGATAATAAATTACTCTGTACCTAAAACATGCTTAAGAGCAGGTTCAAGTTCCGGGAATTGAAATTTATACCCGGAATCTGACAGCTTCTTTGGTGCAACTTTTGTACTTGCAAGTAGTAGATCATTTGCCATTTCACCAAATGCGAGCCTGGCCGCAAAGGCGGGCATTGGTATTACGGTTGGGGTCTTTAACTCTTCTCCAAGCGTATTAGTGAATTCCTTATTTGATACCGGATTAGGAGCTGTTATATTTACCGGTCCCTTTAGCGAGTCGGTAACCAAAGTGTGGTATATTGCTCCGGTTACATCGTCAATAGCTACCCAGCTTATCTGCTGTGTGCCGCTTCCGATTTTTCCTCCCATTTTCATCTTAAATGGAGTCAGCATCTTTGCCAGGGCACCACCGTCTTTACTGAGAACGATACCAAATCTTACATTTACTACTCTAATACCTGCTTTTGATAAAGGCTCAGTCGCCTCTTCCCAGCCAAGGCATACATCCGGCAGAAAACCACTCCCTCTGGAACTGCCTTCATTCAAGAACTCCATTCCCCTGTCACCATAGTAACCGATTGCTGATGCACATATAAAGACAGAAGGGGGCTTGGGTAGTTTTAAAATCTGTTCACATAAGCTCTTAGTTCCTTCAATTCGGCTGTTCCTGATCTTCTTCTTTTTAGCCTTTGTCCACCTTCCTGATGCGATATTTTCACCTGCCAGGTGGACAATACCGTCGATTCCTCCGGCATAGGCAGAATCCCAATCACCATCTTCAGGTCTCCAGGAAATATCATCATCTTTCGGTTCTTCACGCAGGATCTTACTGACGGTAATATTCTTTTCTGACAAAAATGAAACCAGACTGGACCCTATAAGTCCTGAAGAGCCGGTTATTGCAACTTTCATAGTGACATCTCCTTTTGTTGAATAACATCATTTTTTGGAGGTGATTTGGTAAATCCAATCTGTTGTTTAAACACGTTCATAAAGGAATCTTATTGTAATGATAAGTTAAAAATCCTATCCGATAATATCCCCTTTAGGGCCGAAATATTCATAAATGATATTGTCTGGTGAAACTTCCCAATCTATTAGTCCACGGTATAGGTCCTTCATCATTTGAGCCGGGCCGCAGAGATAAAATTCTGCATCTTTTCGATGATTTACAATCTCTTTGACTGAGTTCAAGGTGATTCTTCCATGTTCTGTATCTCCGGACTCTACTGAATTCCTGGAATAGAAGAAACGATGGCAGAGGTTGTCGTGATCTGCTGTTAATGTTGCAACATCATCTTTAAATGCATGGGTATTTTTATTACGTGTCCCATGGATAAAATACACTTGCCTGGTTAGTTTCTGATCAGCAGCTTTCTGTAAGATACTCATCATCGGTGTTATCCCGACACCTCCACTGATAAGTACTGCAGGTTTATCTGTTTCCTTGAGACAGAGAGAACCGTAAGGTGGACTTAATTTTATTTTATCTCCCTGAGAAAGTATATC
>JABGRF010000286.1 GCA_018648405.1 Candidatus Scalindua sp. | reverse complement strand
ATTATAATTCAATGTAATCAACCGATAGTAAAAGTATGATTTAAGCATGGAAACATCCAACGGTAAGTTTATCTATTTTTTACTAGAGAGGTGAGGTGATAAGCTGACTAGCTTGACCTGGCATAGAATATGTATTTACAACAACTAACTGGGTTTGGAGCATGAGACATGATCTTTTGAATGCCATTCTAAATCAGATCATTTTTATGTCTTCTCATGTTTTAATTTAATTATCTCCCTCACTCTTTTTATTCATCAAGTAAACGTACGCAAAACGATTCCTAATTACTAATATTAGTCTCAGATGAATATTAGCGAAGCACAATTATAAAAAAATTGCAATCCTATCAATTTATGTTTAAATATGCCTTTTAATAAAGACAATTAGTATTTTAGTTTCCTAAATTGCATAATTAGAGTAAAGGCAAAGTCGTGGGATATGCAGATGTGTACCCAACCGCTATTTGAATAAGCAATTTGTATACATGATTCTTGATACACAAGGAACAGTAAGTTTAAGCCTGAGAGGAAAATGCCAGACATCTATAATTGATTTTATAAATGATCAATATTTTTTTACGAATACTAATTTGCAAAATTTCATTCTAAAATATACGCAACAACCTTTTTTTCACTTGTTTTTCTTACTCTTTATAATGCATGATTTTGGAAGAATATGAGATTTTCATTAAAATTATCAATCATTATTATTTTGTCACTTTGTTTTACTGGATGTTCTGTTAAACCAGCGTTTCTCAAAGGAGATGACAAAGAACTTAAAGCTCTCATAAAAGCGTATAAAGAAGCTAATCTCCAGTTACAAAAGAATAAGAAAGAAAAACTTAGAAAAAACGTTAAGAAACTTATCGTCGAACGAACACCTGATGGTTACGTAGTGAGTGTAGATCTTGACCAGGCGTCCATACTTGAAGTTATTAAACAGATTATTCATGAGGCGGATAAACCATTTCTCTTTGATAGTGTTGACATCAGCAATAATATTTCAGCTAGTTTTGAGAAGTTACCTTTTCTTAATGCCTTGAATCTTTTGCTTGAAACAAGCTTGTTGACGGCCAAATTGCAAAATAAAATCGTTATTATCAGCAATAAAATAGATGAAACTCTTCCACCAAACGCTCCTATACAGTCAGAGGTAAGGGTCAGGCGTCTGGATATGAAAACAGTTTCAACTCTTTTAGATGGTCTCTATCCTGCTAATCCGCAAACTAATCTTCGTGTTATGCACTTTAGCACCGTATCCAACACAAATACCGTTTATCTTAACGGACCTAAAATTGAAGTCTCAAAAGCCATTAAACTTTTGAAAAAGGCTGATCGTCAGATAAAGCATATTATGATTGAGGTTGTTCTTGTTGAATACGATTCTACAGACCTTCAGAAACTTGATGCAAATATTAAGGATTATGCAAATAATCAGCTAAGTAATGTTAATCTTAATTTCGGTTCTTTTGCTTCTGAGAATGTTGAATTTACCAGTATTTCAGGAGCAAATAACCCCAGACAATTTACTGCACTGCTTGACGTTTTAGTCAGTGAGGAGAAGGCCCGTCTCATTTCACGACCATTTATTTCAACTTTAAGTGGCGAGCAGGCAAAGGTCCACATAGCCAATGACAGATATGTCATCACAGAAACCGCGCAGAGTGGTGCCACAATTACAGCACCGATACCAATTACTTCAGGTATTATCATGCAAATTACTCCTACCCTGTTTGGCAATGATGAAATACATATGGATATATACGTGGAGGATTCTCAATTTACAGAATCTGCAGCCAATGTTTCCGTGGAAGTTGACAAGAATTCCGCCACAACGGTTATGCAAGTGGCCGACGGCCAGACAATTATTATAGGAGGTTTGGTTTTAAATAGAAAATCATGGAAAAATGCTGGGTTCCCATTAATGAGATATGTACCCATGTTAAATATACTTTTTGCAAAACAGACAAGTGAAGAGGTAAATAATGAAGTAGTTATGTATATTACGCCACATATTATAGATGAAACTATGACCCTTCCATTCCTTAATCAGGATTCATTCAGTATAGAAAAATCAGAAAAAAAACATAAGGTAAATAAAGTAAAGAAGATCATGCAGAAGGTGTTTAAATGATGAGATGATAAGACGGATGAAAGTCAGTAGGTGATCAAAATATATATTTTATCTGCAATTGACATATTTCGGTTGTATAACGCATCTGCACAAACTATGTATTAAAAAAATCCAGATAAAGATCTAAATTATTAAATGATGTCGTATCAATAATTTACCGTATCATTTCCAACCATTTCTCCAACTCTTCAGCGAAGACTTCTACATAAGGACTTTTTAAAAAGCTGGAATGATCACCAGGTATTGCCACTACCCGCACCTCACCCGTTGTTACCTCACCCCATCTCAGGCTGTCATCTGAAGGAAACCTGTCGCATAGGCTCTTTGTCGCAAATACCGTAATATCTCCGGCATACATTTTTGGCCTATAGATATCCATTGCCTGTGAATTCATTTTAAAAACTCTGACCAAACCGGTTAACTGTTTTTGACTACCATCTTCAGGTAGAATACGATTTTTTTTCATCCGTTCAATGATCAGATTGTACTGACTCTCCTCATCCAGAACCACAAGATCTTCATAGGTAATTCCCAGATGAGACTCAAAATGGGATTCGATCTGGGTAACTATGTGGGCAAGGAGCCTTGTGTCATCTAAGGAACCGTCGAGTTCTTCTTTCTGTCCCAACCCTGGTGTATCAAGAATAGCAAGTGTTCCGACCTCCTTTCCCTGATCAATAAGCTGCCGTGCCATTTCGAAGGCAACATGGACCCCAAAAGAGTATCCACCCAAAAAATATGGGCCTTCCGGTTGAATCTTCAAAAGCTCACCTATATAGTAGGAAGCCATGGTTTCTACCCTGTCTAACGGTTCCTCTTCCCCGTCAACCCCTTTTGACTGCAAACCATAAACAGGACGATTTCTTCCAATTATCTTTCCCATCTCAAAAAAGCACAGCACATTTCCACCCGCAGGATGTACACAGTAAAATGGTGTTTTCTCTCCCTGACTTTGCAACTCAACCAGCGGAGAGAAATGGTGTTGATCTGTACTTTCTCTTACAACAGAGGCGAGATTCTCAATCGTACCTTCGTGAAATAGAGCAGTAAGGGGAATTCGTTTTCCTAATGTTTTTTCAATTTTAGACATCAGGCGTACTGCAAGAAGTGAATGGCCTCCGACTTCAAAAAAGTTATCGGTAACACTTAAGGAGCCTCTTTGAAGCGTCTCTTCCCAAAGTTGAGTTATCTGAAATTCCAGAGGATTACGAGGCCGTATCATAGCTCTTTCCGTTTCGCTTTGTAAATTTTCAGGTTCGGGAAGTGACTTACGGTCAACTTTGCCACTGGTAGTAAGGGGAAAAGATTTAATAAAAACAATTTTTTCCGGTATCATATATTCTGGCAGCTTGCTCCTCAGAAAATCACGAAGAGATGATATATTAATTTCGCTATTGCGATACTCTTCCTGTTTCTTTACGACAATATATGCTACTAATTCCTGATTACTCTCTGAATCTTCACGTGCTATTACAACAGCATCCTTTACCAAAGGAGAAGAGCATAAAACAGCTTCAATCTCTCCCAACTCAACACGATATCCACGGATTTTTATTTGATGATCGGTACGGCCAATATACTCTATATTCCCGTCAGGATGCCATCTTCCCAGGTCTCCTGTTTTGTACATACGCTCATTCACAATAAAAGGATTCGAAACAAATTTTTCATCTGTCAATCCCTTGTTATTTATGTATCCACGTGCCAATCCTGTTCCTGAAATGCAAATTTCCCCCGCAATCCCCGGAGGGCAGAGATTGCTCCATTCGTCAATTACAAAAACTTTCATATTACTTTTTGGAACACCGATAAGTGAAATCTCATTGGGATCTCTACCATCAAAGATAAAAGTTGTAGTTATCGGACATGCCTCTGACGGACCGTAACCGTTATTAATCATACCCCGCCTGTTGAGATATTTTCTGCATTTTCTGACAAGCTCAATGGGAACAAATTCACTGCCCAGGGAGAGAGAGATTAAATCAGGAAACTGTTCCTTCTCTTCCGAAACGTCTATGTAATCAAAGAAGTGATTAATCAGTCTTGGTATCTCGTCGATACAGTTAATCCTTGCCTCTTGAAGAAAAGACATATATGCAGGTATGTCAAGACGAAGCTCCGGGTCCATAAGATAGAGAGTACCTCCGGAAATAAGTGCTGGAAACAGCTGCAATATGGATGCGTCAAAAGAGAAAGAGTTTGAGAGAAGAGTCCTGAACCCTTCACCATGACCGTATTCAGTAACAGCCCACAAAGCAAACTCGCAAAGGGAGTGATGTTCTATCATAATCCCCTTCGGCACACCCGTGGTGCCGGAAGTATAAATAATATAAGATAGATCTGTCGGTAGAGGTCTGCAATCCGAGCATGCTGTATTTATGCCATCATCCGGTTCAGTTATGTTTTCTATGATCAGCACCTCCCCATGATAAGACACCTTTTCGGGGATAGCCGTATTAGTAAGAACAATTTGTACACCGCTATTCTCAAGAATATAAGAGATCCTCTCAGACGGAGTTGCAGGGTCAAGAAAAACATACGCCCCCCCTGCCTTTAGCACAGCCCAGATTGCCACTACAATCTCAACCGATTGATCCATCATAATGCCCACTATCCCGTTTGAATCCAGATCTTCCCGTTTAAGAATATTTGATAAATTTACCACTTTATTATGAAGTTCCTTATAGGAAAGACGGACATCCTTATAAACTACTGCTACTGCATCGGGATTTCTGTTAACCTGATCATCAAACAGATCCCAAACAGTTATATCAGTGGGAAAACTTTTATCAGTATTATTGAAGTCATTAGTTAGAAGCCTTATCTCCTTCTCTGATAAAATATTTATGCGTGAAATTTCAGATTTTGTGTCGACAAGGGCATTTGATATAAAATTGATCAAATGGCCGGAAAACTGTTTTATTAAATCCTCTGAATAGCGGAGTGTGTTGAAGTTGACATCTAACTGAAAGTTCTCACCGTCATTTAGTAATGTAATATTGAGTGAGAAGTTGTTTAAGGATACATCTAAATTCTGTACGGATTCGTATGTAAAAGCAATATCTAAAAATCCGGACACATCAAATCCATTGTCGTTTTCACGCTCTTTAAATCTTTTGAGTAAAGCAGGAAAAGAGCATTCCTGGTAATTGTAAGCTTCAAGTACCTTTTGTTTGGTAGATGCAAAAAGGTGAGAAAATGTTTGACTTCGAGAAACAGAATTTCTTACAAAAAGATATCCTTCCTCAGAGCCGTGTCTCTCCTTCCTGAATGTCGAAGTTCCAACAAGAGTGTCCTCTTCCTTCGTATAGCGGTTAAGAAGGGCCATAAGAGCGCTTAAGCAGAAGATGTAAACCGCGAGAGAGGAATCATTACACCTTTCCTGAATAGTCGTACTCAAAGATACTGGTATTTGAAAAACCGTGTTTTGGCGATGAGTACCAGGTATCAGATCATTATTCCCGGGTTGCGACAGACTGGTTCCAACATAAGGCAAAACGGTCGTGGGCAGCTCACCTGATAGATTGTCTAACCAATAGTTTTCAACAATCTTTCGTCTGATAGCACTACTATTTTCCAATACAAGATCCTTTTAAATTCAAAGATACTCCTCGTTCTCTATAAACCCGGACAGGTTATTCATTGCTTCATCAAACACCTCTGGCGTTACTCCAAATCCTATTCGAAAATATCCAGGTGTTTCAAATGCCTCTCCCGGCAACATGGATACACCTCTTTTTTCTACCAATTTACTCAGAAAAGCCTCTCCTTTGATACTGGTATCCTTAAAGTATGGAAAGGCAACGAGGCCGCCTTGTGGTTCTATCCATCCGAGAAAATCGCTGTGCTTATCTATCAATTCACGAAAACGGGCTATGTTATCCAGTACCCAGTTTCTATGCCGGGGAATAATTTTCTCCCAGTTCACTAATGAGGTATTTGCCAGGTAGTCATTGATTGAGCAGAGGGTATGAGTGGTGTAATCCTTAAAATCACGCGCATCATCGATAAACTCTTTCGGACCTATGATCCATCCTACCCGCAGTCCTACACATCCGAAGCATTTTATCATAGAACCAGCGGCTACTACTTTGGAAGAGAGTCCGTAGAGAGAAGGAATAATCTCCTTGTCCGCATAATTTATGAAACGATAATGTTCGTCAGCTAATATTTCCGTGTTGTTTTCCTCCGCAATTTCCATAAATCCGGAAATGATTTCATCAGAATAAATTTGTCCAGTAGGATTATGTGGTGTATTGAGAACGATGATTTTGGTATTTTTATCCACCAAGCCTCTCAGTTCATTAAGGTCCGGTATGAAATTGTTCTCTCTCCTCAGGGGAAGCAGCCGGACATCAAAACCTATGTACCTTGGAACTTCATAAAGGGTCTGAAATGCGGGGAACGGGACTACTACGTTTGCATTGGGTTCTAATCTGATGCTGTAGTAAATAAAGAGCGCCTCGCTTGTTCCAGTGGTAAGGAGGATCGTGTCTGGGTCTATATCATTATAAAATGAGGCGATAGTTTCCCTGAGTGCCAGTGTACCTCTGGTATCAATATTTTTAAAACTTAGTTTGAGTAACTCTTCATGCGAATCTCCGGTAACGTCCAGGAGTTCCTTCAGTGTCATGTCAACCATGCCGCTTTCTCCCAGATTGTATGGGACGTCCTGGTTTTTAATAAGCCATGGCTCCATAAGGTGGAGTGCTAATTTCATAATTCACCTTCTTTGTAATATGGTTTCGTAATAATTTGTCTACACCGTTATGATAAACTGAATTCTATACCGTTTGATTAAAATTTCTGGCATGGGCCAGTTTTTCTAAAATATTTTCAATTTGATCTAAGAGGTGAATATTCGGAATATTTATCTCAAGAGATTTCTGCCATTCCTGTTTGCAGGAACATTCCAGGGAATCAAAAACAGAGTTGTCCCATTTACGATTATACTCCTTGATAGCTTCTATGACCTGATCACTACATGCAGGACAGTTCAGGGAATAATCGTAAGCAGTAGCCGTATAGTTCGGCGGGCTCAGGAAAATCGGTGTTTTTAAACCTAACACCTCTTTTCTATTCAAAATTTCAATAACTGACCATAATCTCGGAGTCGTGTACATTCCGCATTCCCATAATTCATGCACCAGAGTATTTTTTTCTATAGTAGCCAGCTCCAGGTCAATCCGCTGAAGGTTAAATGGCTCAAGATACTCTAATGTGTTCACTACATCTTCGATTGCTTGAGATTCCGTAAGGAACGGAGGTTTTACCATCACCAAGGGTATAAGAGTAATTCCGTATTCTTTGAGTATATGGTAATTTGTTTCAAACTGTTGACGCTCAAAGTTCTTATTTATGCAATGGTCCCTCACCAGTTCATTGGCAGATTCAAATCCGACAGCAATCTCAAATTCCCTTGAACCAATCGCTTCTCTCAACTGAGAGACTTTTTTTCTGTTGATGTCCACAACCTTAGCCTCAATTACAATCCTTTTCACATGGCCCCGTGCGGCCAACTTGCGACACAATCCTAACACCACATTCAAGCTGATTTCGCTCTCTTCAAGCATGCTCCCATCATTGTACATACAAACAATAGGGTATTGCGAAAAATTAAGTTCTTCGTCTTTGATTACATTTTCCACCTGCAACATATAGTCTTCGTCTTTGATTTTGCTTCCAAAGGTAGTAACATCCCAGAAGCCACAAAAGGTACACCCCCCCGTCCGGTTCGCGAGATTACAGCCAGATCCCCTTAAAAAGAGAACAATCCGGTCTACATACTGTCCATTAAGATATCCTTTTCGAATATCACAGAATACGATTTTTTGTAATCGCTCCATATTCGTATCACGAGAATTCTCTTTAACCGCCCTGTCTCTGAGATATTTCAAATAACCTCTCGTTTTATCACGAAGACGATCGCGTTGTTCATGGCGTGACTGGGTCGTATCACAGAAATTTTTCAAGTAGTCTTTCCTAAATATCAACTTCAATCTCCAATAAATTATTTAATTCCTTTTCAACGGGTAAAAGGATGTCGTAATCTGAAATTTTCATTGTTGGTTTTTTAGCAATTCCTTCAAGCAGAAGCAGGAATTTAAGGCTCATGATCTTTATGGTTTCTTCATCGAAGAGTCGTGCATCATATTCGAAATCACCGTACATACCACGACTTGTTTCCCCCATTGTAAGGGTTAAATCAAACTTTGCAATTGCATATTTTAACTCTAAAGGAGTGATACTCAGTCCGGGTAATTCCAGTATTTCTCTTGAGGCGTTTTGCCAGTCAAACATGACCTGAAAGAGTGGAGTATGGCTCATGCTTCTGACAGGTTGAAGCTCCTCAACTATTTTTTCAAACGGAACATCCTGGTGAGCATAAGCATCCAGGGTTGTTTCACGCATGCGTGTTAATACCTCTTTAAAATTAGGATTACCGGAAATGTCAGAGCGCAAGGCCAGGGTATTTACGAAAAACCCAATGAGAGGTTCTATCTCTTTGTAGTTGCGATTGGCAATTGGCGTTCCGATAACTATGTCATCCTGATTGCTATAACGATAAAGCAGTATTGCAAAGGCTGTGTGCAATGTCATAAACATGCTGACTCCCGATTGCCTGCTCATTTCTTTCAACGACAGTGCAAGTTCCAAGTCAATCTCAAAATGTTCTACTCCTCCCTCCTTTTTTTGAAGGGGTTTACGCCGCCTGTCGAGTGGTAGTTCCAGAAGAGGAGGTGCCCCTTGAAGTTGCTCTTTCCAGTAGTCGAGGCAATCCAGAAAAAAGTCACTATTGAAAACCTCTCTCTGCCAATATGCAAAGTCAGCATATTGAATTTGAAGTTCCGTTAGAGGAGATGGCTTATTGTCTATAAATGCCGCATACAAAGCAGCCAGCTCTCGGGATAATATCCCCGTTGACCAACCATCAGATACGATATGATGCATGGTGAAAAAGAGTACAAATTTTTCCTTGTCTAACTCAACGAGCACAACCCGAACCAGAGGGCCAGTCATAAGGTCAAAGGGTCGTTCCGCCTCATCCACCGCAATGCTCATTATTTTTCCTTCATGTTCATCTTCAGGCTGCGATTTCAAGTCTAACCTCGTTATGCCGACAGTTACACTTTCATCAACAATCGGTACCGGACTTCCCTCCTTCTCGATGAATCTAGTACGCAGTGCCTCATGACGGCGAAGTATTTCGTTTAAAGAACTTTCCAGAGCAGTAATACTTAACGGACCATTTATACGCATGGCTCCCGGAATGTTATATGTTGCACTTTCCGATTCCAATTGACCCAGGAACCACAGTCTCTGTTGACCGAAGGAGAGCGGTAATTTACCATTTTTCCTGCTTTTATCCGAAACAGGTGTAATTGGTGGAGGTATTTTGAAGTCCCCATTTGAATTTCTAATGAAAGATATGGCCTTGCTAATGCTTTCTATTGTCGGGTTCTCAAATAGGGAACGGACTGGTAATTCGACATTGAATGCCTCTCTTAATCTAGACATGACCTGTGTCGCCAGCAAAGAGTGCCCTCCCCGTTCAAAAAAATTGTCGTTTATTCCAATGCTATCCAGTCCCAATACTTCACTCCAGATAGCGACTAATACATCTTCCACCGGATTGCGGGATGTATCTCCATCATCGTCACTATCCGCAAAATCAGGATCAGGTAATGCCCGACGGTCAACTTTACCGTTTGGAGTAATCGGTATGGTTGGAATAATCACAAAGGCAGACGGTATCATGTAGTCCGGTATCCGATCCTGCAAAAATGCCTTCAGGGAATGTATTATGTCAGGGTTTTCAGATTTTAATACAATATATGCTATCAAACGTGTTTCACCACGTTGATCTTCTCCTACAACAATGATATTGTCTAAGATCTCCATGTGCTCTGCCAGCACTGATTTTATTTCTCCCGGTTCAACCCGATACCCCCTGATTTTAACCTGATCATCCACGCGTCCAAGGTACTCAATATCACCGTTCGGAAGATAGCGTGCAAGGTCTCCTGTTTTATAAAATCTTGCGCCTGAAGTTGTCACAAATGGATTCGATATAAACCGTTCCCGTGTAAGTTCCGGACGTTTCAGATAACCCCTTGCAAGACAATCTCCACCGACGTACAGTTCACCGAGAACACCTACAGGAACAGGACATAGATGGGCGTCCAGAATATAGGCATCTACATTAGAGAGAGGTCGTCCTATTGGTATGGATGAAAAGTCCGATTCTAAAAATTCATCTGTTATGGGAAACGTAAGCACTCCAATGGTTGACTCTGTAGGACCGTAATGATTCAGGATATTCGGCACTTTACCTTTAAGACTTTTAATCCAATCCGGAGAGGCGGCTTCACCACCCAGTAGAAGAAGTTTTTTCGGAAGAACAGCATCCGGCTGACTTGCACTCTGTAAGGCAACAAGATGACCTGGTACTATTTTGAGACAATCTATCTGTTGTGTCCTGAAATACTCACTAAATGCATAAGAGTCAGCAATGATATCTTGTGAAAGAATGTGGAGGGTGCCGCCGCATACTAGTGACGAAAACAGAACTGTGAGCCCAAGATCAGCCGCCAGAGTTGATACCATGGCAAAACTTCTGCATGAACGGATACAACTCCTTTCCTCAAGAGCATTTAGATAGTTCAATAAGGACCGGTGTTCTATTATTACTCCTTTTGGCCGTCCTGTGGATCCGGAAGTATAGATAACATATATTGCATCTTCCTGTTTTGCAGCGATGTCATGATTATCTCCTTTGCCCCGGAATAAACTGTTTTCTTTTGCATCCAGACAAACCAGTGTCGGACTAACTGATGAGGAAGAAGCAAGAAACACATCTGGAAGTTTCTCCAAAAGCCTTTCCTGGGTCAACAGGACTTTAATCCCCGAATCCTCCATCATAAATTCCAGACGCTCACGGGGATATTCCGGATCAAAAGGCACAAACGCCCCACCAGCTTTCAGTATCCCTAATAGCCCGACAATCATTTCCAGTGAGCGTTCCATACATATACCTACAAGTGTTTCAGGTTTAACCTCCTGTTCTTTCAAGTATGTTGCCAGTTGATTTGCCCTTATATTCAATTCTCCGAATGTCAACACCTCATCCCGGTAGACAACTGCGATTGCATTTGGATTTTTTTTAACCTGCACTTCAATCTGCTGTACGACACCAGTCTGATCAGGATACTCCGCATGCTCTCCACTCCATTCCCGTAACAGTTGACGCTCCTCGTTTTCCGAGAGTAATGGTAATTCCCATATGGTTCTATACGACTCATCGGTTATTGCCTCTAGCAGATTCTGGAAATGTGTCAGCATAAGGGCCATTTCAGGAGAGTCAAACAGATCCTTGTTGTATTGCCACGTTCCCTGCAGACTATTGTCCAACTCCGTAATGGTAAGAGACAAATCAAATTTAGTCGTTGTGTTTTCCAACTCAAGAGGTGTTATATTGAGACCTTTCAGATCAAAATTTTCTGTCGGGACATTCAACATGGTAAACATAACCTGGAACAGTGGAGTATAACTCATATTTCTCTCCGGCTGTAGTTCCTCAACCAACCGTTCAAAAGGAATATCCTGATGGTCATAGGCGTCAAGCGTTGTCTGACGAACACGATCCAGCAACTCTAGAATGTCAGGATCTCCGGAAAGATTGGTACGAATGACAAGGGTATTGATAAAAAAACCGATGACAGGCTCAACTTCTTTACGATTACGATTTGCGATGGGAACACCGACAACAATATCCTCATTTCCACTGTACCGTGAAAGTAAAACAGATAAGGCCGCGTTAAGTACCATAAACAGACTTACTCCGGATTTACGGCAGAGTGCATGTAGCTTCTCCCTTAAATTTTTGTTTATGCAAAAATGTTCCGTACTACCTTTGTATGAAGGAATTAATGGGCGTGGCCTTCTTGACGGAAGCTCTAAAAATGAAGGAGTATGGGCAAGCTTCTCTCTCCAGTAATTCAGCTGACTCTCCAGAGCATCACCACTCAACCAGTTACGCTGCCAGCGCGCAAAATCTGCATATTGGATTGTAAGTTCCGGTAATGGAGAACAGTTATCGTCTACAAAGGATTCATACAAAATACTCATTTCACGTACAAATATACCAATCGACCATGCATCGGAAATAATATGATGAATGACAATACAGAGAATATGCTCTTCCCCGGTTGGAAGATTATTTTGGTTTTGAATTTCCCGATCCAATACTGCCACCTTCAGCAATTTCATTCGAATCAGAGGAGTCTTTGAAAGGTCAAATGGCTCGTTAACCGTCTCTTGCATGTAACGGCTTATACTTTCCGACTTTTCCCCCTCCGGCAAGCCACTCAAATCCACGGTTTCCACTGATGGCGTCAAAACTGGTTCAACAACCGGAATAGGATTCCCGTCTACCGAGATAAAGCTGGTACGTAAAATTTCGTGACGCTTCACTATTTCATGAAAAGCGCATTCCAAAGCGTTTTGGTTGAGTGGTCCCGTAAGGCGTAAAGCTCCTGAAATGTTGTAGGCTGAGGATTGACTTTCCAGTTGATCCAGAAACCATAACCGTTGCTGTCCAAACGAGAGTACCTGCTCTTCCCCGGTTAGATCAACGCTGATTGGTGATCTTATCAAGGCAGTCTTCATTTGCCTTGCAGATTCAACACGCTCTGCAAGACCCGCCACCGTTTCAGCTTCAAAAAGAGCACGTACAGGAAGCTCTACCTGAAATGCTTTAGGCAATCTTGAAATGACTTGTGTTGCCAGCAGCGAATGGCCTCCAAGTTCAAAGAAATTATCCTCAATTCCTACCTGTGTTACGTCTAGTATCTCAGCCCAAATGGCAGCGAGAACCTCTTCACATTGATTTCGTGGCGGAACATAAGCTTTTGACGTTAGTTCACGATCCGGCTTCGGTAATCGCTTTCGGTCAATTTTACCGTTAGGGGTGAGTGGCATTGTCTTAAGTGAAACGAACGCTCCAGGTACCATGTAATCGGGAAGGCAATTCTTTAGTTCATTCCGTAAATCGGAAATTAAATCTGTTTCTATTTGACCCTTTGCCGGTACAAAATAGGCTACCAGCTGCTTATCTCCCCGGTGATCTTCACTGGGTACTACAACCGCTTCAAAAACCGATGGGTGCCGTGTTAGAACCACCTCAACATCTCCAGGTTCTATACGAAAACCTCTTATCTTAACCTGTTGGTCAATTCTACCGAGAAACTCAATCCGACCATCTTCGCGCATGCGGGCCAGATCACCGGTACGATAAAATCTTTCGTTATTTCCATTGCTCCATAGTGAAGTTATGAATTTTTCTTTGGTTAAATCGGAACGGTTATAATAACCCAACGCAAGACCATAGCCACCTATTAACAATTCACCGGGAACACCTGCAGGTTGAAGATTTAAGTCCATGTCAACGATATGAACTGATGTATTTGCAATGGGAAAACCAATAGAGAGTGCATCTTCACTTTCTTGTACCCTCTGAATTAACGACCATATAGTGGTTTCCGTAGGACCATATAGGTTCCATAACTCGCTTCCGTTTTCCAGAAGAGTTTCTGCCAGGTCAGTAGGTAAAGCCTCTCCTCCACACCATAATTTAAGATTTTTTGTCGGTTTAAATCCCGACGCCACGAGCATACGCCATGTTGCAGGAGTAGCCTGCATAACGGTACAATCTTCCTCTTTTAACCTGCCAGCCAATAATACCCCATCCGAAGAGGTTTCCCGACTTGCTATTATTAATTTTGCTCCGGTAACCAGTGGCAGATAAAGCTCAAGTGCGGCAATATCAAAGGATAAGGTTGTTACCGCCAGGAAAGTATCCTTTTCTCCCAAACCGGGTTTAATTGAAAAACTTTGAAGAATATTAGCCAGCGCCTTGTGAGGTATTTGTACTCCTTTAGGACGGCCCGTTGACCCGGAAGTAAATATAACGTAAGCAGTATCCTCTCCTGTTATTAAAGTGTTTTCAAAACTCACCTGATCAGAACCGGATATCTCAAAATCCTTATCCAAACAGATAACCGGAACTTTCTGATGTGGAAGCAGATCAAGGAGATGTTTCTGGGTAATAATGGCTGATAAAGAGCTCTCTTCCATCATCATCTCGATTCGCACCATTGGAAAAGCTGGGTCAAGAGGTACATATGCTCCCCCGGACTTGAGGGTGCCCAGAAGGGCAGCCATCATTTCTAATGATCGGTCCATATAAATTCCAATCAAATCTCCCTTTTTGATTCCTACATTGATTAAATTTTTGGCTAGCCGGTTGGAGTTTTCATCAAGCTCCCGATAACTCCATCGAGAATTCTCAAAAACAACAGCCGTATTATTGGGTGTTTTCTCAACCTGTTTGCGGAAAAGTCCGGTAAGAGTAACATCACCTTCCGGCTTAAAATTGTTCATGTACAAACTTTCCGCAAGCTGCTTTTCCCTGTTTTTATCCATCAATCCCAAACCGTTGACGTTTGAGTTCATACCGGATACCATTTTTTCTAAAAGGGCTTGCGCATGCGTTAGCAGTCGCTCGACGGCATCTCCGGCAAATCGACTAGCTTGAAAGACAATTTTCAAATGGAGCAAATTTCCCGGAGTAATATAAAATACCAAAGGGTAGTTTGTCCTTTCAAACGTTTGTATTCCCACCACAGCAAGATCTTCAGAATCTGTGTCAGCAAGAGGTCTCTCTAATGGATAGTTCTCAAAAATAAAGAGAGTTTCAAATAATGATTCTCCTCTCGACATTTCACTCCATCCCTGGACCTGTGCCAGAGAGCTGTATTCATATTGTAGCGATTCAATTCCCCTCCTTTGAACTTCCTCCAGAAAATCGAGTAGCAGAATGTTATCGGATATCTCTATCCGTAAAGGAAGTGTATTAATAAAGAATCCTATCATTGAGTCGATACCAGGAAGGTCTATTGATCTTCCGCTTACGGCCTTGCCGAAAAGCAGATCCTTCTGTCCGCTGTACCGGTATAACAAGATCGCCCACATTCCCTGCATAATTGTATTCAGTGTCAATCGTCGGCTTTTGGCAAACGAAGAAAGTCGTCCCGTGAGTTCTTCCGACAATTGAATTTCCGCTTCATCATAAGGAGAGCCAGTCAGATCAACTTCCCGTGTAGGCCGTTCCAGGGGCACTGAGGTTGGCTCCCTGAAGCCTGCCAGGGCCTTTCTCCAGTATTTCTCCGCACCGTCCTTATCCTGCGCAGAAAGCAGAGAAATGTAACGGGAGTAAGGAAGAGGCGGTACTAGAGAAAGAGGTTCCAGTTTTAATTCTGCAAAATAGAAGTCAAAGATCTCTTTCAGAATAATGGGAATAGACCAACCGTCTAAAATAATGTGGTGATGACTCCAGAGCGCACGCCACTTTCTTTCACTCAATCGTGCCACCTCTAACCGCATGAGAGGAGGATTATTCAGTTCAAAGCCTCTTGTCCTGTCCTCCATAAGCTTAGTTTTCCACATGTCATTCTGTTCATCGAGAGAACATTCACGCCAATCATGCCATAAAACCGGACAGAAAACTTCTTCATGCACCCATTGTAAGGGAACCTTCAGGCCTGCCCAGTGAAAACCAGTACGCAAAATATCGTAACGCTGAATGACCTGTAACCACGCGTTTTCAAAGGCAGTCTTCTCTATACACCCTTCGAAATCTGTAACCATCTGTTGTATATACAACCCATCTTCAGAACTATCTGCGGCATGATACAACAAACCCTCCTGAAGCGGAGAAAGAGGATAGAGATCCGCAACCTTACCATTACCAACAAGTCGGTCAAGCATCGTCTGATCAAGCTGTGCCAGAGGAAAATCAGACGGAGTATAATTCCTGGATTCCGATTCAAGGCAACAGGTCAGAATATTTTGTAACCGATCGATAAAAAGCTGCGACAGTTCTTCCATGGTAGATTGTCGATGAAATTTGTCACTGTATATCCATTGAGTTTTCAATTCACCGTCTGAAACGATACCAATGAAATCAATCAAGTGGGCTCGCGTGTTTTGTGGGCTTCTTTCCGTACCGGGAGACTCTTTTGACGGTGTAAAAGCTGAGTCTTCAGGGATATTTCCAAATTGTCCAAGGTAGTTGAAGCTAATCTCGCTTTCAGGCATAGATGACAGGTTTAGAGAAATTCCAGTGTCATGAGTTAGATAACGTAAAACTCCATAACCCAAACCGTGATTTGGTATATTACGAATATTCTCTTTTACTGATTTCAGCAATGCCACCGGATCACGTTCTCTATTTCTTTTCAGAAAAACAGGAAAAATAGAAGTAAACCAACCCATTACACGCGACGGATCAATTTCAGCAAAAATTTCTTCACGTCCATGGCCTTCCATATTAATGAGTAGCGAATCGTTTCCAGTCCAATCAGTAATTGCTTCCAGAAATGCGGTCACAAGAACTTCGTCTACTCTGGTACGAAATTTCCCCGGTAATACCTGCAGGAGTGTTCTGGTATCTTCACGGTTTAAGGATTGTGTAACTACCCGTGCGGTAGATTCAAGATTTTGTTCCCTATCCATAGAATAATCTGTTGGAAGTGCTTTTACCTCGCTTCTTTTCTTATCAAGCCAGTAGGAAGATTCGTGTTTCAATGCGTCAGAGTTAGAATATTGCATTAACCGGTGAGACCATTCCTTTAAGGATGCAGACTCCTCAGGCAGATCACCTTGACAATCCTCCCGACTTGCGGTAACTAGATCCTCCTGTAAAGTACGCCATGAAACACCGTCAACTATCAGATGATGGATAACAAACAGTAACCTCCCTTTCCGTCTTTCTCCATAATTAAACCAGGCAACTCGCATCAGAGGGCCGGTTGTAATATTCAGCCCCTTTTGAATATCTTCAACTGTTTTATCGAAAAGTTCCGTTTGTTCATGCTCTCTTTTTTCCGACCAGTCAAAGCAGTCAAGAGGAATTTCCGGAACTTCTTCCCGGTAAGCCTGATACCAGTTATCTCCTTCTTTGTAAAAACGCAGACGAAGAGCATGCCTTCGACTTGCAATTTTCTGTATAGTGTTCTGTAAGGTTGCAGGTGTAAATTCCGGCACTGTTTCTAATAAGACAGACTGGTTCCAATGGTGAGGGTTTTCTCCGTGCTGTTCAAAAAAGAGTCGCTGGATTGGGGTAAGAGGTACCTCTCCACTTATACGGTTCAGGCCGATAAATTTTTTCGTAACATGCGTAGCACATGCCGCCACCGCTTCCAGTGTCTGCAGTTCAAAAAGCAATTTAGATGTAATTCTCCATCCTGCCTGCAAGCAACTGGAGACAATCTGAAGGCTCAAAATTGAGTCGCCACCAAGTTCGAAAAAATTGTCTTTTCGGCCCACTTGTGGAATTCCCAGTACCTTTGACCATATACCTGCCAAGTCCCTCTCCGCATCCGTGGTCGGTTCAATATAAGAGCAGCTCATAACAGGGGAATCATGGTCTGGAAGTGGAAGTGCCTTTCGATCAACTTTCCCGCTCGGATTGAGAGGGAATTTATCCAGAAAAATTATATACCTGGGAATCATGATTTCCGGTAGTTTGCTTTTTAAATAGTTTCGTAACTCCGTTTTCAACGTATCAGACTCTTCCGTTACCATAACATATGCAATCAGATCTTTTTTACAATTCGCAGATTCATGTGCTGTAATTTCCGCCTTCTGAACAGTAGCATGTAATTCAAGTACCGATTTAATTTCAGACGGCTCCATGCGCACACCTCCCAGTTTAATCTGGTTATCCATACGACCGGAAAAGAACAATACGCCATTAGAGTCATAGTAGACTATATCACCTGTCCGATACAGTTTGTCGTAGGGATTTTTACTAAATGGATCGGACACAAACAGACTATCCGTTAATTCTGTACGATTTCGATAACCGCGAGCAAGACCCGTCCCGCCGATATATAGCTCTCCCCTGGTTCCTATAGGAACCGGATCCATCAATTCGTCCAAGATATAAACTCGCGCATTTGTTATTGGTCTGCCAATAGGAACACTTTCATAATCCGTTCCCTTATGACAGACCCAGAAGGTGGTGTCGATAGTTGCTTCGGCAGGTCCGTATAGGTTTATTAATTTAACTGTTGGTAAGTGTTTGAAGAACTTTTCCTGCAAAGAAGGAGTTAATATTTCACCACCGGCAAACACTCTCCGTAGACCCTTTGCATTCCGAATTTCAGGTTCCTCCAGGAGCGCCTCAAGTAATGTGGGTACAACCTGCAGTATGGTTATATTAAACTGTTCAACGGTTTCCGCCAGATAGGCGGTGTCAGTATGTCCTCCGGGAATCGCCAGAATTAATTGTGCCCCGGCCATAAGAGGAGCCCAAAATTCCCATACGGATGCGTCAAAACCCAAAGGGGTTTTTTGCAGGACACGGTCGTTTGGCACTAAAGGAAATTCTTCAGACATCCATTTCATATGATTGGAAAGTGCCCCATGAGAGACTTCCACCCCTTTCGGTTTTCCAGTGGATCCGGAAGTATACATTACATAAGCAAGAGCATCTGATTCTATCTGAATGTTTGGTACCTCTTCATTGTTCCGGGAAATGGATTCCGCCTCCTTATCTAAACAGATAAATTTTAACAAGGGTACGTTTTTGTTTTCCATATCGGAATGCGTCAATACATATTTGAGACTATCCAGAGTTAAGACAAGATCGACACCGGAATCCTCCAGCATGAATAAATTACGGTCTTCAGGGTACGAAGGATCTAAGGATAGGTATGCCGCCCCTGCCTTAAGGATGGCAAGTAACGCTATGACCAGATCAGGTGATCGTTCCATATATACACCCACTACATCATCCGGTTTGATTCCATAGCTGATTATATGATGAGCCAGTTGATTTGCCAGTCGGTCCAATTTACGGTATTCCAGGTTACTTTCTTCACCGATCACCGCAATAGTATCAGGAGTTTCCTCCACCTGACAGGCAATAGCCTTATGAACAAACTGTTGTTCTATAATAGGTAGATTTTCCGGGTGAGAGCTATTCCACTCAGAAAGTATCTTCTGCCTCTCCTGCTCTGACAAACAGGAAGTCCCGTTCCAGGAGGCATCTGGATCCTCAGCAATAAGCATCAATATTTTTTCATAATAGCCGGCAATCAGAGAAGACTGCTCAGGATCCAACTGATTCAAGTCGAATGATAATCCACATACAATCCCGGATGTCTCTCTGTCGATGCTGAAATTCACAGCCAGGACAAAATTTGTCTCCTCTACCGAACGACTCCCTTTAAATTCAAAGTCCGGCATGGTGAGGATTTTGTCTAGAACATGAAACTGGACAAAATTAAAATCCGTTTCAAACAGTGATTCCCCACCAACCATCTTCTGGATCTCTGCCAGGGGGATACGGCGGTGAGGGAGCACTTCCTGTTCTTCCCGGAATATTTTTTTTACTAAATCCCTCCAACTGCCATCCGTTAATTTTACCCTGAAAGGCAGTGTATTAAGAAAAAGTCCAACTGTTATATCCCCTCCATCACGCTCAGGTCTCCCATTAGTAACAAGACCTGTCACCACATCTTTTGTAGCAGAGAGAAGGGCCAGAACCCGTATATGAGCTGAAAGAAGAACTGTTTTCACCGGAATCCCTTCAGATTTGGCCAGTTTGTGAATCCTGTCAGAAACACGGGAGGAGCAGAATATATCATGGTTCTGTACATTAGGTGATTGAGTTTCTTTTGAAGCTCCTGGCCATCTCGGCAAAACGTTGTAGCTTCTCTCTTCCATTTTCTCTTTCCAGAAATTACGCGTTTCATCACTGGTACACGCATCTCTCTCCATAGAAACAAAATAGCGATATTGTAGTGGAGATACAAACGAAGGTTCTTCCTGCATACGACCAATTTTATTAAAATAGACACCCAGGAGTTCTGAGAGCATCGTTGCCACGCTCCATCCATCCAGAATAGCGTGATGCATACTCAGCGTAAATTGGATGGTAAACGGCCCCCGCACATGGAGGTAAAAGTGGATTAAAGGCGGTTTCATCCAGGGTATAGGCTTTTTCCTCTCTCCTTCAATAAATTGAGTGATAATCTCTTCCTGAACACTCTCATCATGGCCGCTGATATCAATTACGTTTAAAGTATATTTTAGCTCACTGTGGACCATTTGAAGCGGTATACTGAAGGTCTCAAGATCAAAAGAGGTACGCAACGCGCAGTGCCGCTGAGTAAGCCAACAGAGAGAATCTTCCAATGCCTTTATATCGAGTGGCATTCGTAAGTAATAGCTGAAAATATCGTGGTATAAAGTTGAATCATTCTCATACTGACTGTGGAAGAGCATTCCCGACTGGAGCTTTACCAACGGATAAGCGTCCTCAATACCGGAAGGTAACTTATTCCTGTCCTCTTCCGAGATCAAGTCGAATGGTCCTATTTCAATCTCTTCTGATGGTGTTTTCTTTGAACCATGGATTTCCTCCAACAGTGACTTGATTGTACTTGTCTTAAAAAGCTGTGGAAGATTAAAGTGGATACCTCTCTTGCCGGCATACGAACAGATGGAAATACTCCGTATGGAATCACCACCCAGAACAAAATAATTGTCCTCAATTCCCACTCTTTGAACGCCAAGCACTTGAGCCCAGATTTCCGCTAAAATTAACTCTTCATCCGTTCGGGGAGCAACATAACTATTTCCTGATAGAGGACCGGCTCCGTCCGGACCAGGTAGTAATCTGATATTTATTTTACCGTTAGCAGTAAGAGGAAACTCCGCCAGAGAAATTATTACAGCCGGGATCATATAGCCAGGCAACCATTCTGACAGAAAGGTAAAAAGCTCTTCCTGGGTAGGAATTCCTTCATCTGTTCCCGTAATATAACCAACCAGCCGTTTCGACTCTACCCCTTCATCACATGCAAGAACAACCGCCTGTTTTACCGCCGGGTGCCTCATCAAGGCAGATTCAACTTCTCCCGGTTCAATGCGAAACCCCCTGATTTTTACCTGATTATCAATACGTCCCAGGTATTCCAGATCGCCATCCTCTCTCCTTCTGACCAGATCACCCGTTCGATAAAACCGAGCGTCAGCATCGCTACTGAAAGAATCAGCAATAAACCTTTCACTGGTCAATTCAGGACGATTTAAATACTCCCTCGCCAGCCCTTCACCACCGACATGAAGTTCTCCCGGTACACCAACCGGAGTAAGCTGACCGTATCTATCAAGAATACGAAGGTTAAGATCGGATATCGGAACTCCAATCAGGCTGCTATTCCCAGTTTCCATAGCATCCTTAATTGTTACGGGTCGGTAGGTTACATGCACAGTGGTTTCGGTAATACCAAACATATTGATGAGTTGTGGAGTCTCATCACCATGCCGCTGAAACCACGGAAGCAGGCCGGCAAGATCAAGTGCCTCTCCCCCAAAAATAACCAGTCGTAACGAACCAGTCCCCTTATTCCCATTTCCAACTGCTTTATCCAGTAAATGAAAAGCAGACGGAGTCTGGTTGAGAACAGTAACCCGTTCTCTGAGAAGAAGATCATAAAATTCGTCCGGATTACGGCTGATAAAATGCGGCACAACCACTAAACGTCCGCCATACAACAGAGCCCCCCATATTTCCCAGACAGAAAAATCAAACGCCTGAGAGTGAAACAGGGTCCATACGTCTTCAGTATTAAAACCGAACCAATGCTCCGTAGAAGTAAAGAGTCTCATAACATTCTTATGGGTAATCACACAACCCTTGGGTTTTCCCGTAGAACCGGAAGTATAAATAACGTAGATTGCTTGATCCGGTGAGCGCTCTATGGCCAAAGAAGATTCACTTTCGCATTGAATCTTCTTCGATTCTTTATCCAGACATATGGTTGTTATTTTGCCAAAACTGTTTTCCCGTTCCTGTAGGAGTGAGGTTTCCGTAAGCAAAAGAGGGATCTTGCTATCTTCAAGAATGTAGGAGATCCTCTCTTCAGGCGTTTCCGGGTCAATGGGAACATATGCACCTCCCGCCTTAACTATTCCGAGTATTGCCGTTATCAGATCAATGGAGCGATTGAGTAAGAGACCGACCAGGGTTTCCTGCCTTACTCCCTGTTTTTGCAGATAACGTGCCAACCGGTTGGACTGCTTATTCAACTCATCATACGTAACCGACTCTTCTTCGCAAACCACAGCAATGGCCTGAGGGGAATGCAATACCTGCTTTTCAAAACCATCCTGGACTGTTAATTTTCGTACCGGGGTTTCGTCAAGATGGGCTAAATGGGATGTTACCGTCTGTTTCAGTAATAACGCTTTCTCATCCGCTGAGACCAGTGAAATATCCTTTAACGGTAGGGACTCATTTGTCATTTCCTGTAATACGAAACTCAAGTGACCGAGCATCCTCCGCATGGATCGAGAACAGAAACAACTACTATCAAATGATAATTTTATAAAGAGTTCGTTTCCAGGAACTACCACAACGGTAAGTGGATAGTTATTCCGCTCCTCAGAATGAATATCATGAATAGAGAGATCTCCTATAACAGGAGGGACCGCTTCTCCCATGGGATAGTTTTCAAAAACCAGAATTGTCTCAAACAGCTCTTCCCCTTTTGGTGTTCCACTCCATGTATGTACGTCTGA
Source organism: Candidatus Scalindua sp. (assembly GCA_018648405.1). Lineage (GTDB taxonomy): Bacteria > Planctomycetota > Brocadiia > Brocadiales > Scalinduaceae > Scalindua. The sequence continues at coordinate 1,025 of JABGRF010000286.1, read as the reverse complement.
CAGCGCACTATATTCAAACTCCTGCGTCTCCAGATACTGCATTTGCAGTTGGGTCAACCACTCTCCGACTTTCATATCAGGAGGAATAAGAACCCGTAACGGTATCGTATTAATAAAAAGGCCTATCATCGTCTCAACGCCCGTCAACTCATGAGGACGAACTGCTACAGTTATGCCGAAAACTGCCTCTTCATTTCCATCATATCTGCTGAGGGTTATAGCCCAGGCTCCCTGAAGAAGTGTATTCACGGTTATATTCAAGCGCCTGGTGAGAACGAGAAGTGTTTCCGTTTCTTTCTTGTTCAGTGACAGAGTCTCCTCCAGATATCCCCGTTCACTCATTGACGGTTTCTGGAGAAAAAGTCTTCCCGAAGCTTCCACATCACTTAATGTTTTACGCCAGAAGGACTCAGCGTCCGTCGTGTTCCTATTCTTCAGCCAGGTAACATAAGAACTGAACGGGTGAGTCGGCTGAAGGACCGCTTCCCGTCCCTCATGTTTTGCCTGGTAGAGTGTGAAAAACTCCTTCATAAGCAGAGGAAGTGACCAACCGTCGAGGAGAAGATGGTGATGACACCACACAAATTGGTGACTTTCATCGGATAAACGAATAGTCACCACCCTCATCAAAGGAGCGCGATTCAAAACGAAACCCTGCTTTTGTTCATCTGATAGACACTCGGCCAATTTTTCCTTCTGTTCATCTGGAGAGATACCGCGCCAGTCATGTTGATTCCAGGGCATTACCGCCTCCCTGTTCACCACCTGGACCGGCTCTCGCTGCCCCTTCCATACAAATGACGTGCGCAAAATTGTGTGTCGTTCAACCAATGTCTGCCATGCGCTAAAAAAAGCATCTTCGTTAAACTTCCCATCCAGTCGGCAGGTCATCTGCTCAAAGTAGACAGAAGACTCAGGATCACGAAGGCAGTGAAAAAGCATTCCCTTCTGAAGCGGGGTCAGGGGATAGATATCTTCAATCTTCTTCTTTGTACTCATAGATATAGTAAAATAACAGTAATTAT
>JABGRF010000306.1 GCA_018648405.1 Candidatus Scalindua sp. | reverse complement strand
TTTCAGGTAATGCACCTTTTTCGATATCTCTCTCATCTATATTCATTTTTCTATTATGATTATTGTAAAGCTTGCAAAATCAGTTGAGATTTCCCTGATTTTCAAAGTTACTTCAAATTTATTATTAAGATTTAACAGACAACAAGGCATTTATCAAGGACAAAAAAAGAGAGGCTAACGAAATAAAAAATGAGACACTAAACGATAAAATCTGTAATCAGAGTTATCGCCTTCTTTTTCAGACTCAACCTGAGAAATGAAGTCAGGGATCTCTATTTTAGTGTTTAATCAATGATGATGCCCTCCACCCTCATCCTCCGCTTCTTCATCATGTTCATGTCCTCCAGAATGAGATTCCATATAAACAGACATTTCTGAGCAATCACATAGCTCTCCAGCACCGTTACAATGAAAACAAGGACAACCATCGGAAGATGCTGGACATATGCATGCATATTTCTCAGGATGCTTCTTAAATATTTTTTTACATTTTTTAGAGCAAAAGTAATATTTATGCCCATCCTTCTTATACGTCATAGCCCTGTCCTTCTCAACTTGCTTAGTACAGACACGATCAGTTACCATTCTGACACCCTTTGCGAGCGCCAGGTTCTTTGTATAAGCAATTGATAAAACAAGTAACAGCACAAAAACAAGTCCAATGGCTAAATGCTTTTTCATTTGTTTGCCTCAAAATCAAGATAATAAAATTAAAAGGAGAACTGTACTAATTGCCTCATCAATGATGGTGTTCTCCATCTCCATGTTCGTGTTTATGTTCTTTTTTGTGGGAATCAGCACTCGCTTCTGCACAAATACACGATCCACCATTCCCCTCACAATGACCGCAATCACACCCTTCATGAAGCCGAGGGCATATGCATGTATATTTCTCAGGGTTATTTGCAAAAGTGGCTTTACAATGGTCAGAACAAAAGTAGTAGGTATCTCCGTCGTTCTCTAGTGTCTTTGCCGAGCCCTTATCAATCTGCATATTGCAAATAGGGTCTATTACCTTTCCGTCTTCACCTGCGTGCGTCAGCTGTTTTGTATAAGTAATTGATAAACCGAGTGAAAATATAAAAACAAGTCCCAGTGTTAGATTCTTTTTCATTATTGATCTCCAAATGTAGAATTAACAAGGTTATAAAATATTTCTAGAATATATCTTGTATTTGAGAAATACATGGTCAAGCCTTTGCATCCTCTTCAAAGCGAGGGTCTTTGATACCCCACTTCAGCTTCAGTTCCATAAGTCCGCAATAACAACAAGGTACGATGAATATGGCGATCACTACTACTGCCATTCCTCCTACGGTTGGAATTGCCATTGGTTTCATTACATCTGAACCCCGACCGGTAGACAAGAGAATAGGCATTAAGGCAATAATAGTAGTGGCGGAAGTCATCAGGCAAGGACGGATACGCTTAAGTCCAGCCTGTACAGTCGCTTCTCTGGCATCTTGAATTGACTTTATTTTTTGCTTCTTGAATGTCTGGTCAAGATACGTTGCTATGACAACACCATCATCCACTGCAATACCAAACAGTGCTATAAAGCCAACCCATACAGCTACGCTCAGGTTGTAACCAAAAATATTGAGCAGAATAAATCCTCCAGCCAGTGACACTGGAATTGCAAAATAGATGAATAATGATGTCGCTACGGACCTGAATTTAATATAAAGAATAAAGAAATTCACAAATAGACATATAGGCAGCAAAACTGCCAAACGCTTGTTAGCCCTTATCTGATTCTCAAATTGGCCTGCCCATTTAATATAATACCCTTTCGGCAGATTCAACTCACCGGATGCTATCTTTGCATTTACAAGTTTATCGGCATCTTCAACCACACTTACCTCATCCCGTTCCCTGGTATTAAAGGTGACATATCCTAACAGGAGAGTGTCTTCGCTTTTAATCATGGAAGGACCTATTGTGTATTCTATATCACATACCTGTGCAATTGGGATTTGTGCACCGTCAGGGGTAGGAACTAGTATCCGGGGCAGCATATCAAAATCGTCCCTGATCTCCCTCATATACCTGGCTCTTACCGGGTAACGCTCACGACCCTCAACAGTCCATGTAAGATTCTTGCCGCCAAGGGCAACCTCTATAACATCCTGAACATCCTTTAAATCTACCCCATACCTCGCAATTGCTTCACGATCTATCTTATACTCAATATATGGTTTTCCCACTATGCGATCGGCTATCACGTCAACCGCTCCAGGTACCTGCTTTATTATTGACTCTAATTGCAAGCCTATACGTTCAATCTCCTTAAGATCATCACCATAAATCTTTGCCCCCATCATTGCGCGCAGACCGGACTGCAGCATAATCACCCGTGTCTGTATCGGTTGAAGCCACGTGGGTGCGACACCGGGCATATTCGTGGCTTCACGTAACTCCTCAAGTATCTCGTTCTTCGTGATAGTTCTCTCCTCCGACCACACCAGACCCAGGATATCCTTCGACCACCGTGGAATATACCAGTCTGAATACCATCGCCCTATAGCCACCTTTCTCCACTGATCCTTTGGTTTCAGGTTAACGACTGTCTCAATCATAGAGGTAGGGGCCGGATCGAGCGCGGTCTCTGCCCTGCCCATCTTACCAACAACCATATCAACTTCCGGTATCTGCTTCATTAATATGTCCTGTTTCTTCAAACCGGACATCACCTCAGTCAAACTTGCAGCAGGTAAGAATGAAGGCATATACAATAGAGACCCTTCATCCAGCGCCGGCATGAACTCACGCCCAATACCGGGAAATTTGTGTTTAAGTGCGACCCAGGGGCTTATTTTATTCAGATCCAACTTAACGACGCTCAAACATTTTTCAACCGGATAAGCCATCCTGCCAAAACCCATCCATATAGTAACCCCACTAAAGATTATAAATACGGGAATTATCAAAAATAGAATTTTGTGAGCAAGTATCCATCTGAGAGTGGGTTCGTATACGGCATAAATACCTCTGGATATGAAGTTCTGCTCCATTGGTTTGAGGCGCTCCTTGCTCATTATGTAAATGAGGCCACCTATAACCAAACCTCCGATCACTGAAGATATCCATGCAGCAGGTAAGCCGATAGCTTCGTATCTGCCAAATATCAGATAGCGAATTATAAATATCAGGCATATGGCAAAGGAACCGCCAAGGATTATTGAAGTTCTCCTTCGCCAGTGTGCTTCCCTTAAAAACAGGTTACTGAGCACAGGCACTACCGTAATAGCAACGATAACCGAAGCAAACAGGGCAAACGTCTTTGTGTACGCCAATGGTTTAAAAAGCTTACCCTCCTGATTCTCCATAAAGAAAACAGGAATAAAAGAGATTATGGTCGTAGCGACAGCCGTAATAATGGCACCGGCGACCTCTCTGCTTGCTTCATAGATAACCTCTATTCTTGTTCTTGAACCATCAGACTCTGTGAGATGGCGGTATATGTTTTCAGTCATTATTATGCCCATATCCACCAATGTACCAATAGCAATGG
>JABGRF010000295.1 GCA_018648405.1 Candidatus Scalindua sp. | reverse complement strand
TCATTGCCATCATGACAATGTTGGTAATTATGTCAGTAATGGGTGGAGTTTTCAGCTCCGTGATGGGCAGGTGGAAGCTATCTGCTCCAACAAACATAAACTCAAGCAAGGCCCTTTACCTGGCTGAGACAGCAACAATGTTTGCCCTTCAGGATTCCAAGAACAGGTTCTTTAGTGTAGATTCCTCCGGCACTCCCATTTTTCCGGCTGAGATAACAGGTACAAGAAGCGTTCCGTACGTCGTATCATCTAGCAGTACCGAAAGTGCTGAATACTGGATAGAGAGACCATACCTTGCCGGTTCTTCTCCATATTCCACAAACGCTACTGTTGATTTAGCTCGCGGTAATGATGATGATGCCACAACGCTTGCTGATGACGACATAGTAGATGATGATAGTGACGATGATGACGTCATCAATAATGTTACTGATGTGAGTAATCCACTCGACGGTTTTTCAGATGTTTACACGATAATAGCAACCGGTAAGATCAAAAGAGGTGGTACCATAGTCGCCAAAAGACAGATTAAGACAAATGTAACCATCATTCCCTCTCCTGACGTCGAAGTAGATCCCGGTGTACAGACAAGTGGCGATATTGTTGGAACAGGTGGAGGTTTTGGTATGACAAATGACGGTGGAACTCTTTCTACAAGTTTTGGTTCTCCCGGGGTAAATAACAATACAGGCCCTGACCCTGAGGACGGTATTGTTATTCGCCCTGCACAGCAATTGGACGAAAATTTTGTTAAGGCCTTTGCTATCGATCAGGGGCACTACAACACCCTGGACCTGACGATTGGCCTTGCTAATGACAATTATCCGGAACCATCAGCTCCGAGTTTCTATCATGATTCACCAACAGACACAATGCCAAACTTTACCTTTGTTGAGCAAGACTTTACCGTTGGCTCAAACCGTAGAGCGTATGGCGTGGTCTGGGTAAAAGGAAACGTTGTTCTGGATGGAACAGCCACAATGGATGCCATAATAATCTGTGAAGGTAATATTACATTCAATGGCACATCAGATATAGTGGGAGGCATAATCCATTACGGTGATTATATAAATGGAAATGGAAACCCGACCGCTATCGCAATAAATAATGATTTTTTTAGTAATCTGAGTAAGTCAATGCCGATTGTAGTTGTCCAATCATCGCATGAAGCAGTGTCTGCTAATTAGGAAAGTGAAAACCATGTTAAATAAAATACGCTCTTCAATTTCAAATAGAAGTAAAGGAAAACGTCTGATTGGTCTGGACATAGGCAACTATTCCGTAAAGGCATTAGGTGTATACGCCAACGGAACCGGTCAAAAAATAGAGTGCCTTGCAATGTCAGAAGCAGATAGAGAAACAAGGCAGAAAGGAAGAGATCCGGAGGTACTAACTGAGTTAATTAAAAATTGTCTGGCAGAGGGACGCATTTCTGGCAAAGATGTTGTTATTATGGTATCAGGATCCCAGGTCTTCATCCGGCGTATTACCATGCCGACGATGCCAAAAGAGGAGTTGGATGAAGTGATGCCCTTTGAGGTGCAGAAATATGTATCCATCCCTATCGACAAGATAGTTATGGACTATATGGTTGTAGGTGAGAAGGAGGTAGATGGAGTAAACAAGCTGGATATTATCCTGGTTGCTGCCCCCAAAGAGCTGGTAGAGCAGGAGCTTTCTATTGCTCGTGCTGCCGGCCTGAAGCCCGTCGCGATCAGCGCTGCCCCAATGGTACAATGGAAAACATTCACAATGCGCAATGGTGAGCAGATAGATAAAGTGAGCGCTATGGTGGATATCGGTTATGAGAGAACAGTCATCAGCTTCTTTAATAAAGGAGTGCTGGAATTTACCAGGTCTATTAATCTGGGAGGTAATGACGTTACAAAGTCACTGATATCAGCACCGATAAGTGAAGCAGGCAAAGAACTTCGTACACTGTTATATGACGATGCAGATGCCTTAAAACGTGAACATGGATTTCCCTCTCCGGAAAAAGCCGGTGCGACAAAGGAGGGTATATCATTTGCCCATCTCTCTATGCTCATGAGACCTGTTCTGGAAAAACTCCTGAGTGAGATCAAGGCGAGTTTTGATTTCTACACAACAGAGTTTAATGTACCCAATGTAGAAAAAATTATCATCTCCGGCGGAGGTTCAGAACTGAAAGGCTTAAGAGGATTTCTGGCAAATGAGCTGGGTATGGAAGTAGAGTCTGCCAATCCCACACTTGGTGCTAAATACGCAGACGGAGTATCTGAGGAGATTACTGCAGCGAGCACTCCCTCTTTAGTGACTGCATATGGATTGGCCACATGGAAGAGAGACGAATTGAACCTCATCTCAGGAAGGAAAGAGAACAAAAAAATTGCCTCTATTACATCACTTGCTGCTCCCTGCGGCGTAGCTGCCATGGCAATGCTTATCTTCTATTTAAACATTTCAGGAGGAGTGGCTAGTGCCAAATTTGAACTGGAAGGCAAAAAGAAGGAGTTATCATCTTTAAGCTCAGCGACTACACGGGTTCTGCAGCTTGGCTCCAAAAAAAGAAGACTACTGACGGAAAGGGATTCATACCCACAGGTACTTAGAGAAGATATAGATTCCGCTGTGATACTAAAAGAGATAAGGCTGCATACCGCAGACAATATACGTCTGGAATACATCAGCTTTCTCTCCGAATCATCCACAGCAGAAAAGAAAAAAGTAAAGGTAACGGGAACAGCATTTTTTCTGGATAAGAGAGGCTCTGCAATTTCAGATTTCATGACTTCCCTTGAAGATTCTATTAGATTTGATGACATACGGCTTATCCACCTGGAGCAGGACAAGAATTACACAGCCGAAGGTTTAAAATTTCAGATAAGCTGTTTATGCAATACTATGTAGGAGATAACAGACATGGCACTAAAAATTGATATACCAAAGTTAGATAAAAAGAAATGCCTGATGATCGGAATTATCGGATCATTAGCCATGCTGGCGGCATTCTATCAACTATATTTTGATCCTTCAAAGAAAAAGATAGCCGATATAAACAGGGTAATCGCTGATCACAATAAGAAAATCATCACCGCTAAAAAACATTCTGCCATGACAAAAAAGATGGAAGAGGAAGTAGCGGCTCTTGAGAAGCAGCTCGGTACTATCAGGACCAAGATTGCCACAAGCGGAGAGATAATTCCAATAATTAATACTATTGAAAAAGAGGCACTGCGTCTTGATCTAAAGGTGTTAAAGATGTCCACAAGGGTAGTAGAACCACCACCTCCTCCTGCACCTGACGCGAATGGAAATGCAAATGCCGATGCTAATACTGCCCTTCCCGGACAAATTCCCGGTTATATCAAGGTCACCTTTGATATCAACCTGCAGGGCAGGTACGACAAAATGGAAAAGTTCATAAGCGTACTACAGGATCTGGCAACGTTCCTTATCATTGACACATTAGAGATCAGCAGTGATGAAAAACTGTATCCTCAGATGGTGTCGAATATTCTGATAAACGTTTACAACAAAAAAGAGGTCGGCGATGTTGTTGC
>JABGRF010000363.1 GCA_018648405.1 Candidatus Scalindua sp. | reverse complement strand
TAAAAGCTATTATCTTTTGTTCTGTTTTTCTAAATTTTGTTTTCTTAGTGTGCTCTGTGTCTCTGTGTGAAATTATCTTTGATACCTGAATTCTTAAATCTGTATTTATCTGTGTTGATCTGCGTCCTATTATCTTTCCTTCGCGCTCTTCGCGCCTCCGCGGTGAATCTCTTTATAATCCCAATTTAAACCCTGCTTGCTTCATAGTGACACACAAACGTAGTGCTTCCTACTATCTCTTCACACGCATATATTTCAGAAATTATAATTTTTTGCTTCGTAACGCATTCAATACATTACACTTACACAAGCAGTAAGATGAATTTTTAGAATTTTAAAGGCTTTGGAATATCAAGTGCGATATTAACAAGCGTGACAAAGGCAAACCAACTGTGAGGTTGGGACGCAAAGCCGTGGGTCTTCAATATGAAGATTGCCAGGTTACCAAATAGTTGAATGATACGACAGAACCCACTGAACATATTGAGATGCAAGTTAAATTGCGAAATTCAAGCTGCGTACAGCAAAGTTGAATAATCTCGGTGGAATCGGTAATTTTACGTTCGTCATTTGGTACGATTGAATACTTAAATATTTAGTATTCAGCACCAGGCACAAGAAGACCCAAGTCAGAATAGATATTCTGGTATTGGGTCTTTTTTATTGGAAAAAAATAATGATAAACAGACATCAGAGAGAAGAGTCACTTGAAATACAGAAAACAAACAATCTATTTAGAAGAGACAGAAAGGAGGACGCAAATGGTATAGAAAATCATCTCCGTACCTAACAGCTCTGCCTGGTTTAGAAGGCATTTATCGCTGTTGAAGAAGTATTAATCGTAAACTAATAAATTTTTAATTTTTAGCAGGAGAAATAAGATGAAATCAAAACAGAAAAAGAATGAAAAAGGTTTTACACTGATAGAGCTTATCATGGTAATCGTTATTATAGGTATTATATCTGCCGTTGCCATACCTAAGTTTGTAGGTCTGTCAACCAGCGCCAGGTTAAGTGCAGCTAGAGGAATAGGAGCAGCATTAAGTGGTACTATACAGGCAGAACATGCTGATTTCCTGATAAATGCAGATGCTTATGATGTAGCTGAAGTTATCGCAGGTACCACTTTGTCCGGCGGTGCTTCAGTTTCTAACGTTGGAAACGTCATTACTTATGTTTCAGGGCCTGATACTTTCACTTGGACATATACAGCTAATGCCGGTGACACTACCGCAACTCTAGCAGAGACCTCCGGTTTCTAGTTCAACCTTCAATTACATTGCTCAGGCGGGCAACTGTTCAAGAGATCAGTTGCCCACCTGGCAACTATTAAGAAGAAGATTGATAATAAAATGAGGTTTTCTGGAAAAATAAATATTTCCTAGAACCACTTATAGCGGTAACAAACTGATAACAAATGGGCAAGTAAAATGCGGATTAAAATTTTTAAAATCAAAATAAAGAGAGTGAAGTCGGAGAAGGGTTTTACCCTGATAGAACTCGTTATGGTAATCGTCATTATAGGTATTATCTCTGCCGTTGCCATACCCAGGTTTGTAAATCTGTCCACTACCGCCAGGTTAGATGCAGCAAGGGCAGTTGGAGCTGCATTAAGTGGGACGATACATGCAGAACATGCTGATTACCTGATAAACGCAGACGCTTATGATGTAGCCGAAGTTATAGCAGGTACTACTTTGTCCGGCGGTGCTACAGTTACCAATGTTGGAAACGTTATTACTTATGTTACAGGGCCGGATACTTTCACCTGGACATATACAGCTAATGCCGGTGACACTACCGCAAGTCTAGCAGAGACCTCCGGTTTCTAGTTCAACCTTTCATTACATTGCTCAGGTGAGCAACTCTTAATAAGATGATGATTGATAATAAAATGAAGTTTTCTAAAAAAGTAAATGACAATGAGAGAGGGTTTTCCACCATTGAACTGATCATGGTTATAGTCATTGCGGGAATAATGATGGCGGTTGCTCTGCCTAAACTGGGAGTAGTTAATACTATCGACCTTGAAAGCGTTACCAGACAGATAAAATCTGATATTCGTTATACGCAAGAGATGGCAATGAGTAAGTACAAAAAAGCGACTATCACCTTTGACTCAAATCTTGACACCTACACTATTACCTCTACCGGGTCAAGTGAATCAAAAGAGTTACCGGAACGCTCTAAAGCGATCTTTAATGCCGTTGGTACCGGAACGACAAACCTTGTATTTACATTCAACTCCTCCGGAGAACCTGTTACAGGAGCGGGTGGAACCCTGAGAATTACTTCTGAAGGATCTTATAATGAAATTATGGTTGAAAATATGACAGGAAGAGCAACTATACAATAAACAATGATTTGCAGAATTTTATAAAATACAAGAAGACTCATTAAAAACATTAAAAATATGAAGATTAATCTATTTAGAAACCGGATATGGAATTTGAAGTCAGAGAGAGGCTTTACGCTTACGGAGCTCATTATGATTGTAACCGTAACCGGCATCCTCTCCTCTACTCTTGTTATACCATTTACCACAGGTATAAAGCAGGCAACCAGACCGGAAATATATGCAACAGCCACGTATCTTGCACAGGAAAAAATAGAAGAGTTGAGAAGCAGTGGTTATACCACTACCAGCGGCATCCTTGGAACTACGTCCGTTAACGTTACAAAGAAAGGACGTGTTTATACTGAACAGGTTGTTACAGAATATGTCAGCCATTCTGCCGGCAGTTTCAGCGCCGAAGCTTCTTCTACCGAATACATAAGAGCTACCATAACCGTGAGTAATACAACTATACCGGACGATATCGTCCTATGGACTATTCTAGCAAAGGACTTCTATGACCCGGATCCAGTCTAAAACAAAAAACGCATCTCAATCCACTCAGAATGGAGAGGCAGGCTTTACCATGATAGAACTGGTAATCGTGCTGGTACTCACCTCTATTCTTGGGATCTTTGTCTTCAAGATCTCTACCAGCAGCTTAAAGACATTAATTACCATGCGTACCAGAAAGGAAAGAGCTGACGATGCCGTACTGGTACTGGAAAAAATAAGCAGAGAAGTAAGGGCTGCAAATGACATTAATAGTACAGGTAGTAATATATTAATATTTAAGAGAGCTGATACCGGCAAGGCAGTAAAGTATATACGGAATACGGGTACAAACAGGCTGAGGAGGCAGAGTGCGGCGGATGTAGCTAGCCTGCCGGGCAACAACAGCTCAGGAAATATTGTGGCAGAGAATGTTTCTGCATTCAACTGCAGTAGTGAGGCCGGCAGCGGTTCCATCAACAGGATAGCTATCGACCTGCAATTTGCCGATGGCTCAGACTGGGAAACCAAGATTTATCCCAGGAACTATGGTCTCTGATCCGGTTTATAAGTTAACGATTTAAATTCTATTCAATGTTATGTATACAAAATATCTAAAAAAACTTGCAGGGAAGTTGAACAGAGAAGACGGCGTCTCACTCATTGCCATCATGACAATGTTGGTAATTATGTCAGTAATGGGTGGAGTTTTCAG
>JABGRF010000335.1 GCA_018648405.1 Candidatus Scalindua sp. | reverse complement strand
GGTTCATTCATTATTATAATATTGAAATAGAGTTTGAGCCCTGATTATCCGCCAATCTGATTCATTACAGCCTTGTTCTCTCCTGAATGTACGATAGGCTTCATAGTCGTCACCTTTATAAACGTTTCTGTCAGCTTATCCGCTAATTCCTCTTCACTAAGACTGGAAGAACGCAATATATTTTTTATGTCAACCTCTCCTCCACTCAACAGACACGAACGCAGTTTACCATCAGATGTAAGTCTCAGACGGTTGCAGGTACTGCAAAAAGGTTTGGAAACTGCCGAGATGAACCCTATAGACCCCAATGACCCCTTCATTCTGTATATCGTAGCAGGACCACCCCCTACTCTCTCCTTGACGGGAACCAGTTCTCCAATCTCCTGTATTTTTTCCATTATCTCAGCAGACGGTATAAATCTATCAGCGTCAACCATATTCTTCCAGCCTGAGGCCATCAGCTCTATAAATCTCAACTCTATGTCCCTCTCACTGATATATCGAACAAAATCAAGTATTTCATCGTCGTTCTGGCCTCGCATTATTACTGTATTCATCTTTGTACCGGTGAAACCAACCTTCAAGACCTCTTCCACTCCATCAAAAACGTCCTGAATATTACCACCTCTTGTTATGTCAGAAAACCGGTCTGCACGCATAGTATCAAGACTGATATTCAACCTTGATAGCCCGCTCTTCTTCAATGCATCCGCATGCTCCTTCAGGTTAATTCCGTTTGTCGTCAATGCGATATCATTGATACCTTCAATGTCAGAAATTTGCTTAATAAAAGAAGTAATATCTCTCCTGACGAGAGGTTCTCCTCCGGTAAGTCTTATTTTGTTTAAGCCAAGACTTACACCGTGTTTTATAATCTTCAGGATCTCTTCAAAACTGAGAATCTCATCCCTTTCGCTCAACTCTGATCCACCGGCCGGCATGCAGTATACGCACCTTAAATTACACAAATCGGTAACAGAAACTCTCAGATAATTAATTTTTCTAGAATGCTTATCAATCATTTTATACTCTACAAATACTGTTAATTTTTTACACGGCCTGAAGCATAAAAAGTACTGCTTCAATATTGACCATACTAATATTATAATCTATTAATTGTGGATGTACATCACTACAAGTCAGAATGCAGCTATTTTTTTTGCAATATCAATAAATGCTGCAGAATTCTTAGACCCGTCACCGCTAGCAGCAATAGCTTTCCCATCGTCACAACTGGAAGTTATCGCAGGATCAAGAGGTATCCTCCCAAGAAATGGAACCTTCATCTTCTCCGCAATCTTCTCCCCTCCGCCTGATTTGAACACATCTATCTCACCGCTGCAATGAGGACAAGTCAACGTACTCATATTTTCAACTATCCCGATAACTGGCACATCGCTGTCCTTTGCAAAGAGTATTGCCTTTTGCGCATCCAACAGAGATACATCCTGTGGCGTAGTAACTATAACGGTCCCATCTACTTTGCCCATCAACTCTATCATACTGATCGCCTCATGACCTGTACCTGGCGGAAGATCTGCCAATAAGAAATCCAGCTCTCCCCAGTTTATGCTGCCTACCAGTTCTCTAAGATAATCCCATTTTGCAGTATCTCTCCACGCAACCGGTTGATCTGGATTCTCTACGAGGAAGGCCATTGATACAACCTTAAGACAATCATTAACAGACAACGGATTTATGCCATTCTCATCGTCCTTAAGCCGTCCTCCCTCCACACCAAGCATCTTAGGAATATTAGGGCCGTGTATGTCCACATCCGCAATCCCAACCTTATGGCCCATTTCTGCTAATGCCACCCCCAGGTTGGTTGTTACTGTGCTCTTGCCAACACCACCCTTGTTAGACATAACCATAATCTTTTTCTTTATCTTGGCCATCCTGTTGCTTAAGGCCCATTCATTGTGCTTTAACCCTTTTTCAGGCTTCTTACATGATTCAAAATCTCTACAAAATTCACATGTTGACTGCTTCTTACATTCACTCATATATATACCTTTATTGTTTAATTTCTAAATCCTTAAGTTCTTATTGTACTGGAGAAACTCTAATGGCTATAGGCTGATTTACGGCCTTACAAACGTTTTCGCAAATACCACAACCAACACACTTCTCCTTTATAACAACTGGCTTGTTATCTTCAAGATAGATTGCGCCCGGTACAGGGCAATTCCTGACACACTGCTCGCAAAATTGTGCACCATATGCCATGCAATTATCTTCATTTATAATCGCCTGCCCCATCGCAACTTCTTCCACATCCTTCACCTCTACCAGTGCACCATCCTTACACACCTTTATACAAGCATAATCATCACACAGATAACATGGTGTCTCTTCAGGTATAATGATTGGTGTTCCGTCTGCAATATCAAAATCTTTGTTCAGTTTCCTTATGCTTTCATGTGGGCAGACCTTTATGCACTCATCGCACTTAGTACATAACGCTATAAATTCTTCTTCACGTACCGCGCCTGGTGGCCTGATGTACTTTCTTACTTTCGAATTAGAGCTACTACCAGGACTATTTTTCGTGATAGTCTCTACCTTGTTTTTTACAATCTCACTTACTGCATTTCCAAAATAGGAAAATGACTCCTTAAAGAAAGCCCTTCTTCCGTGATCAATTATTTCGTCACTCATTTAAGTAGTCTCGCTTTGTGTAACGCTTAGAGCTGATCCAGCAGTTTCATCTGAACTCTGATCTAAATATAATAGCCCATCTGACATTGAAAAGTTGTAAGGAAATATAGAGAGCCTATTATCTATTTCGGATCTGACATGCTCATAAACCTCACCCGACTCTTCTGGTGTCATCCCACGATCTGTCTCATAAAAATACCCCAGACTAAGATCATCCTGCTTGGGATGCCCTATCTTTGTCAGTCCATACTTTCCTGGGTCTCTCAGAATAGGAGCATGTTTTTCAAGTTCAAAAAGACAGGCAAGGCAGGATGCACCTTTTGATTTTAGGAATTTTTCATTAGATATTACGAAATCAAGTGTTTCCAACGCTTCTTCTCTGGTTTCTGACGGAAAACCAACGATAACATACATATGGATTGCGATACCTGTTTCGTCACAATCGTCTATAATATTTTTTGTTATTTCCGTCTCAATTCCTTTATCCATTAATGAAAGAACTCTTTTATTAGAAGACTCAAGTCCAAATACCATCTTAAGACAGCCTGCTTCCCGCGCTTTTGCTAATACATCTTTTGTGAGTCCCTTATCAAATCTTATACCTGCCATCCATTTAACATTATTACCTTTCTCGATTAATCTTGAACTCATATTATCCAACTGCTTGACCGGCATGCACTCATCACTGAAAAACATATATTCAGCACCATATTTTTCTTTAAGTCTATCCATATCTTCAAGCACCAGGTCCAGGTTTCTTAATCTGAATTTCAGGTTATCAACATGAAGATTACAGAAAGTACATTTTCTCCAATAGCAGCCCCTAGACCCCTGCAATGGCAAAACCCTCTTTGGAGACAGATACCGATCCAGTGGAAAACCATCATAATCCGGAGTAGG
>JABGRF010000198.1:16257-24307 GCA_018648405.1 Candidatus Scalindua sp. | reverse complement strand
CACAGACAAATATCGGAAAGGCGATAGCTATGGTAATCATGGTTATGGGGTATGGAATACTTGCTGTCCCGACTGGAATTGTCACAGCAGAAATTACAAAATCCATGGGACATAATAAAATTTCATCAAATGTTTGTGAAGGATGTGGTTACAGATGGCATGATGATGATGCACATTATTGTAAGCATTGTGGTAACACGTTATAATAAGAGGAGAGACGATGGCACGTGAAAAAGGGAAAATTCAGCTGATAATAGAGAGGTTGAGATTTGACGAGTTTAAGGTGTTATGGGTACTTTTTGCGATTGGGACAATTTTTTATATAGGAGTTATAATGGATCAAATAGAGACTGGTGTTAAAATAGATCCAAAGAGGGATGTTTATCTTTTTCTTCATGGAAGAGCTGATCTGCGGGTAGAGGCTGAAACTATTTTGGTGACGCTCGGATTCCCAAAGGAAAACATTATCGCGGCCTCTTCAGAAAATGTTGGAGGTGTCGGTGATTATATGGCAATGCTCTGGAGGCCGCCTAGGCCGGATCAGATAAAGATACAGCTGATAACCGAGGTTAAGGATGTAGAGCCGGATAAAATGTTTGGACTCTGGAAAGGCGTATTAAAGAAGGATATTGATTCATTTCCTCTTAAGTAGAAATGCACAGACAAAGGTCGCGTTATGGTTCAGACTAGAAATCAGCTGATCTTGGTGTGCGTGGAAATGGAATTACATCACGAATATTCTCCATGCCGGTAACGAACTGTACCATTCGTTCAAACCCCAGACCAAAGCCGGCATGAGGAACATTGCCAAACTTCCGAAGATCACGATACCACCAGTACGGTTCCAGTTCCATTCCCTGTTCCTTGATACGTGCATCCAGCTTCTGCAGGTCGTCCTCTCTTTGCGATCCACCGATTATTTCTCCAATCCTGGGGACTAGTACATCCATGGCTGCAACGGTTTTCCCGTCGTCATTCTGCTTCATATAGAAGGCTTTAATATCCCGGGGATAATCGGTGACAATAACCGGTTTCTTAAACTCTTTTTCAGTTAGAAAACGTTCGTGTTCTGTCTGCAGATCGTTGCCCCAGACCGTCTCATATTCAAACTTTTGTCCAGACTTCTTTAATATATCAATAGCATCTGTATAGCTTAAACGCACAAATTCACTCTCATTGACATGTGCAAGAGTCTGCAGAATAGTTTTATCAATTCGTTTATTAAAGAAGTCCATGTCCTCAGCACATTCATTGAGAACAGTGGTGATCAGATATTTTATATACTCCTCCGCCAGATCGGCATCATCAGCCAGATCGGCGAAAGCCATCTCAGGCTCGATCATCCAGAACTCTGCCAGATGACGGGAAGTATTAGAGTTTTCAGCTCTGAAAGTGGGCCCGAACGTGTATGCGTTACTCAGACCGCAGGCAAAGCTTTCTACTGCAAGCTGCCCGCTCACAGTCAGAAATGATTCCTTTCCGAAAAAGTCCTGACTGTAATCTACTTCGCCTTCTTTCCTGGGTATAGCGGCAGGGTCAAGTGTAGTGACCCTGAACATCTCTCCTGCACCTTCGCAATCATTGGCAGTTATAATCGGAGTATTGATATAATAAAAGCCTCGTTCCTGAAAGAAATCATGTGTTGCCTTGGCCAATTTATTGCGAACACGTGTAACCGCTCCGAATGTGTTTGTCCTGACCCTGATATGAGCAATCTCTCTCAGTCGTTCAAAAGAGACCCGCTGTTTTCCGACTGCATATTCATCCGGATCGCAGAATCCATACACCTTTACTTCTTTCGCTTTAACCTCAACACTCTGCCCTCCGCCCTGTGACTTAATCAGAACCCCTCGAACAGAAATTGAACTTCCAGGAAAAAGCCTGGTAATTTCGTCCTGGTAGTTACTCAGATCTGCATCCGCAATTATCTGTAAATTATTGAAGCAGCTGCCGTCATTGAGTTCAATGAATGAGAACCCCCCCTTTGAGTCACGTCTTGTCCTGACCCATCCTTTAACCAGTATCTCTTCTTCAATATTCTTCCCTTCAAGTGCTTTGACTATATAGGTTCTTTTCATGGTGGTTGTTTTATCCTTGTATCTCTTCGGCAACAAACTCCGGAACATTATTCTTCTGGGAATCTTCTACGGATGTTACTTCATCCATTACTGATTTTAATGCATCAAGGAGTTTCTGGTTTTGCTTCCTGGTTTTGACGGCAACACGAAAATACGTTTCGTCGAGGCCTTTAAAATTAGAACAGTTTCTTATAAGAATGTTATTCTTCATAAGTACGTCTTGAATTGCTGAAGATGTTTTTTTCCTGTCTTCAATCTTCACCAGTATAAAATTTACTGTTGGTTGAAATGGATGTATACCTTTTATCGTAGTGAGTCCGTCATACAGAAAGGTCTTTTCAACGGATACATATTGTCGCGTATTGGCGGCAAACTCCTTGTCATTAATAGCTGCAAGACCAGCAACCTGAGCGATTGTATTAACAGTCCATGGTTCTTTGTATCGCATTAATTTATTAACTATAGATTCATTTGATACGAGGTATCCAAGCCTCAGACCGGGAAAACCGTAGAATTTTGTTAATGACCTGACCACTATCAGGTTGTCCATCAGGGGTGCTTCTTTAATAACACTATACTTTTCATCATCTTCAATAAAATCCATAAATGCCTCATCAATTACAATCATGCGCTTTGGATTGTCTTTTACGAGTTCAATTATATCTTCCTTGCGAGTAAGTTGCCCTGTAGGATTGTTCGGATTGCACAAAAACACCATGCACTCCTCTACGCTCTTCAGTCTTGGTATATTTGTGTTAATTACCGGAAAGTCTTTGTCGTCATTTATGATTTCAATGACATCTATATTTGAGTTGGAAAATGCGTCACTAAATTCGGCAAATGTGGGTTGCAGAAGTACGCCCTTCTTTGGTTGTAAGGCACGTGGAATCAGATAAAAAAGTTCATTAGAGCCATTTCCAATAATTACGTTAGACTCATTACATGGGGTTCTCTCAGCAATAGCCTTTCTCAGGTCGTTACACTGACTATCAGGATAGTGCTGGATATCGTTGAATTGTTCTGCAACTGCCTTTCGAACAACATCAGGGCAGCCTAACGGGTTTATGCTTGCACTGAAGTCAATGATCTCGTCTGGATTTAATCCATACTTATCACATATCTGCTTTACGTTACCACCATGTCCACTAAGCATGTTTTGATTTTTAATATGAGTGTATCTGCGGGAGTCTATGCCCGAGTGATACGGGCCGGGATTTTAATAAAAAACCTATGTTATCTTATATTTATCTTTAAGCTTTATTGTTAATTCATGGGTTAGCGTCATTGCCTTTTCCGCCTCGTCTAACGGCATGGTACCCGTGCCGCAGCTTGGAGTGATCAGAGAGTTCTCAATAATCAGCTTCTGGTCTATTCCGCTATCTACTAAACGATCAACGGCCGAAGTCATTTTATCCATCAGGTCGCCTATCGTAACGTCTTTAATGCTGTCAGTTGTCGGGACAATTCCCCATGCCATAATGCCGCCTCTCTCAAGAAAAGTCCGGACTTCTTTTTTGTAGATAAGCATGGTATCCATGTAACCGAATGCGTCAAAGTTTATAATATCTACCTGTGTCTCCATGAGCATGGTCCAGTCGGTATTTCCGCAACAGTGAATACCTGAAAGTGATTCTCTATTATGAATTGCCAGGAATATCTCATTTAATGATTCAACGATTTGTTCCTTCTTCAAACTGGCAAATGCAGAGCCGTAGCTCGAAAGATAAGGTTCATCCAGGAAAATAATCCTTGGTAGTCCGAATGCTGCATATTGATCAAGCTGCCAACACGCTTTCATAGCAAGTAATTTGACTATTACGTCGAAAAGTACCGGATTGTGAAGCATTGCTATCTGTTCCGGATCCTTTAATGAACCTGCCAGTGTTATTGGCCCGACTATCTGGCCTTTGATTGCACGAAGGCCTTCAGGCTTCTTCTCCTTAAGTAGCCTGATCATGTTTGAAAAACCAAGAGCATGGCTATCGCTTAGAGCAAAGAGACCAGGGTCTTCAGACATATAGTTGTTATAAAACTCTTCCAGCTTGTCAGTATTATCTTCAGGCATATCGACATATACACTCTTTTTTACCGGATCAATTTTCAGGAAAGGAAGTCCTTCTGTGTATTGGACTAACATCTCTTCATTCATATCTCTTTCCGGGAGCTGAGGCCAGCATGGGATCTCTGGAAGTGTTTTCAGGATGAGATCACATGCGTCGTCAACATTGTTATGAGGATAACTGCCTATTGCTGTGGCTGAAAAATTTCCTTTAAGCATTAATTTTATTCCGTTTAAAAAAAGGATTTCTCCAGAAATGGAGGAAATGTTAAGTTAGTTTTAAATAATTACAAATTTTTAAATGTCTCTCGTACTTCATCGATCTTTCCACAGGTCATTTTACCCTCAGTACATGGACCGGCTACACAATTAGGACCTGAATTGGAGAAAATACCGGGTACTATATCCCGAACCAGTCTTAACATCGCAGTGGCAAGTTCCCTTATCTCCCATTGAGCACGATTACAGCACCTTACACTGAAGAAATGGAGTAGCTCTCTGGCATTCATTGTAACAATAATCTTGGTTTCAGCAGCGTTTGGCAGGATAAATCTGGCGTCTTCGTTTGACTTTTCTCCGGAATGACCCAATACTTCTATGAGTTCATCATACCATTTCTGTATGTCCCGCATTTTATCCTCAAACCACTCTTTTTTGCCCGCATTTATAATAGCCGGTGGTATAATGAAATCAAATGTCTTCTCTCCCTGCAGGTTCTCACTGTGTTCTCCCACATATCTCTGACTTTGTTGTGAATATGATGCGACTCTATGCCTGACGAGCTGGTGAGAACAGACTCTGGATATTCCTTCAACACCAAAATTAAATGAAACATGCTCAAGTGGTGACATATGCCCCATTTTAAGAAGCTTTTCAATAAACTTCCTATTATCTGACTTTTCAACTTTTTCTTTCAGCTCCTCTACAGAACTGGGGCTGTAACACAATTTAGCCGCATGAGCGATCAGGCCCTCAGGGTCCTGTGTATGATTCAATAAAATCACTTTTAGATTGGATTGTCCCATTTGTAGTTTAAAATCTGTAAAAGTCTAAAGTATCTGAATTGTGAGGTGACAAATTTAGAAAACGGATGCAGTTTAGACCGTTATTTAAAACTCTATTCCTTTTTGTGCTTTTATACCCTTAGAATAGTGGTGCTTAATATCCACCATTTCAGTAACTAAATCAGCTTTTTCAATTACTTCTTTGTGTGCATTTCTGCCGGTTAAAATTATGTGGAGACGCTTCGGTTTCTTTTTCAGCAGTGTTAGCATCTTATCGACCGGTAACAGGCCAAAGTCTATAACATAATTGATTTCATCTAATATCACCATATCATATGTATCTGAATAAATCTCTTTTTCAGCCTGTTCCCATGATTGGTTAATATTTTCTATTGCTTCCGTATCACTTAATTTTGATTTCGCACGAACAAAACCTTTTCCGAGAGGTTTAATCTTAAAATATGGATCAAGCTTTTTAATTGATTCCAGTTCGCCATAATCCCATGTTCCCTTAATGAACTGGAGCATCAATACCTTTAGCCCCTGCCCAACTGCTCTCAACGCCTGGCCCATTGCAGCTGTTGTTTTTCCTTTTCCATTGCCAGTATTTACTATTATCAGTCCATTCTTCAAGACATTCACAATAAATCACATGACTAATAATATTGCAAGTTCTTTTTGCTTTATGCTCTATTTTAGAATGGATTTAAAAAAACCTTTTCTGTATAATCTTTGATGTAAAGAAATTTGTATTTATACAATATTTTCATGATTTTGTGCCTTTTTATTCTGCGCACAGATTCGGGAATATGGTTTAAAATAGCAGAAAGGTGTAACTCTTTTATGGATCAGAAAAATTATGTGATAACTAAGGATATGATTGTTAATGATGTTGTTAACAATTATCCCCAAACTAATGAAATATTCACCAAATATGGTGTAGATACCTGTTGTGGTGGAGTACAAAGTATAGAGAAGACTGTAGCAGCCTGTAACGTTAATCTGGATGAGGTTTTAAAAACGTTAAATGAGGCTGTTCCACCTCCGGAACCGGACAAAGTAGAAGATAAAACTGTTGAAGATGTCAATGTTGTTAATGATGAGGATACTGCAGAGTCTGAATTTGGTGGAGGAATAACTGGAAATACAACGGTAAAAGAAATTATTATGCACAACCCTGAAACTAAGGGTGTCTTTTCAAAATATGGTCTGCTAGAGTGTGGCGGTGACTACGGTCCGGAAGAGGCTATTTACTTTTTTGCAAGAGTACATAATGTCGACCCTGACAGTCTGATAAAAGAGCTCAATGACGTCATCCGTGGAAAGGTTGCAGCGCCGGAAGTCTCTGCGGAAGATGCTGAATCAGCATATGAGAATATATATGAGAAATTTATAAAGACTGCAATCGTAATTGCATTATCGACCGGATGCGTTTACGGGGCCATTATGCTTTTCTATATGGGAATTCAGCACTCTCTTTACTCTGTTCCTAAGGTGTTGATAGAGACTCATGGTCATACGCAAATCTTTGGCTGGTGCGGACTATTTATAATGGGTGTATCGTACTTCGTACTCCCGAGATTTTATGCAGTCCGTATTTATAGCGGCAAGCTTGCCAATCTGTCTTTCTATTTCATGGTTGCCGGCATACTCCTGATATTTGTCTACAGAACCCTCCTGCCGCTTAATAATCACTCCTTCTTTAAGATACTGATCTTATCAGGATGTTTAATGGAAATTCTGGCGGTATTAATGTTCCTCCTCGTTGCAGTTAAGACAGTCCTTTCGGCAGAAAAACAGGAACTTGAAACATACGAAACATTTTTGTTCTCCGGTTATCTGTGGTTCCTTATAGTAACAGTCGCTCATGCAGGAATAATCTACTATATGCTGAATGCCGGTGAGACGTTAATACCCGAAGCTGCGATTTATCCCCTTCGCCACATACAGGTAATGGGATTCATAACCTTAGTAATTTTTGGTGTTATTAGCAGAACGCTACCTGCCTTTTTAGGGCTGAAAACACCAAATGCCAAGGTCAACCTGCTTATCATGTTTATGCTGAACGCATCTGTACTTGTCAGGGCTGTATCCCAGCCTTTAATGGTTTACTATGCGGATTTAAATCTTCCATTTTATTATGTATTCAATACGTTATATTTCACTTCAGGTTGTGTTGAGTTTCTGTCCATCCTTTTATTCCTTTATAACTTGAACATCCTTTCCAAACCGGAAGTTGATTTCTCTGGAATGGAGATTGAGAAGAGTTATGAGAAATTTGTATGGGCAGGTATTTGGTGGCTGCTTGTCGGTGAGATTGCGATGATGGCGTTTACCGTTCAGGAGTCATTTACCAGTGTGCCTGTTTCACATGCTTTGATTGGTGCATACAGACATGCTGTTACTGTCGGCTTTATAACAATGATGATCTTCGGTTTTGCGTCGAGAATAATACCTATAAGTCAGGGTATTAAGCTCCACAGTTACTCGTCATTAACAATCACTTTTATCCTTATCAATGCAGGCAGCGCTTTAAGAGTTATTTTTCAACCACTTGCCGTTCATACCGGATCAGTGCCTTCTTATTTAATAATGGGAATAAGTGGTTTAATAGAGAGTGTAGCAATACTTCTGTTTGGAATTAATATCTGGAAGACCATGAGCGATGGAAAAAGGCAAGGTACTGATGAGGATGTTCATGGCAATCTGACCAGTGTTACTGCGTCTACAAATGTATATCAACTCATAAAACAGCATCCGCCGGCAATGGATATTTTGATTAGTAAAGGTTTTACACAGCTTAAGAATCCAATTCTCAGGAATACAATGACAAGGGCTGTTAACCTGGGCCAGGCAACAAAAATGCATAATACGGATTTAGATCAATTAATAAAAGAGTTGAATGAATC